>NZ_JAOUSE010000011.1:0-59757 GCF_025660415.1 Pallidibacillus thermolactis | reverse complement strand
TTCCCACTAGGAGACTGAATATTCAGTCTTCTAGTGGGAAACAGATAAATGAATTTATTATCAAATAAAGCATAATCTGAGGATACTCTATAGAACCTTACACAAAATTCTTGACGTTACCAAAACAAATCACTATCATAAGAAAATTTTTGTGAAAAGGATGAATAAAACGAATTTTTATAATAATTTTAGTGAACTACGATAAAAGAAAATAATAATGAAAGGGGTTGCTATCGTGGAAAATAAAATCGGTGTTGATGCTGGTGGGTCATTAATCAAAATGGTTTATTATGAATCTGGGCATTACCATTTTAAAAAGTATAATATAAACGAAATGCACCGTTTAGTAAATTGGTTGAATATCGTTAACAAACATGGGACAACCTTTTTAACAGGTGGTAAGGCAAAACAATTAAGTGAAAAATTATCTCACAAACGATATCTTGTTGATGAATTTCATGCTATGGCCGTTGGATCAAAATGTCTATTAGAAGAATTAGGTGAACGGATTGAGGATTATATTTTAATTAGTATTGGTACTGGAACATCTATTTACTATGTTTCATCAGATTCATTTGAAAGGTTAACAGGAACTGGTTTAGGCGGTGGAACATTTATCGGTTTAGGTACCATTTTAGCACATACAAGTAGTTACCACTTTTTAATTGATTGCGCAAAAAAAGGAGAGCGTTCAAAAGTCGATTTACTTGTAAAAGATATTTATGAATATACACAGATCTCAATAAACGGTGACTTAACAGCTGCGAATTTCGGTAAAATTGATCATTCCAACATTCCTCAAATAGAAGATCAAGTAGCTGCTCTTTTACAAATGATCGCCGAAAATATTATGTTGCTCGCGATTCATATGGCAAATATTAAAAATGTAAAACACCTTGTTTTTGTCGGTGGTATGTTAGAAGGAAATGAAACATTTCAACAAATATTGGCAAGTTTTGCAAAAAGCGTGGACCTAAAACCAATCTTTTTGGAAAAAGGAATTTTTACAGGTGCATTAGGTGCATTAAAAATAAATGATTAAAGATAATGGTAGGTATTCACCTATTTTTTCATTTCTCCATATAATTTAGGAGGAAAGAATTGTTAATAAGGGGATGAAGATTAATTCATCCTTTAAGGAGTGGTATTTTGAATAAGGAATTACATTACTTTGCCGGTGGTAATACAGCAAAAGGTTTTGTTCATTTTTTCGATTCGAATTTTCAAGATTTACAACGATTATTTATTTTAAAAGGAGGACCAGGTACAGGGAAATCATCGATGATTAAATCAATTGGGCAAGAATGGCTCGATTCAGGCTATTTTGTAGAATGGATTCACTGTTCTTCCGATCCAGACTCACTGGATGCTATGATCTTACCAGAATTAAAAGTAGGGATCGTCGACGGAACAAATCCCCATGTAATCGAGCCGAAATACCCGGGTGTTGTAGATGATTATGTGAATTTAGGTACAGCTTGGGATCGAAGTCGATTGCTCACTCAAAAAGATGAAATTATCGCTTTGTCAAATCAAATTAAGGAAGGTTTTCAAAAAGCATATCATTCCTTAGCTCAAGGATTAGCTTTACATGATGACCTTGAAAAAATATACATTAATGAAATGAATTTTGAAAAAGCTAATAAATTAGCGGAGAGATGGGTTAAGCAGTTAATACCTGAGAAATCACACAGTAAAAGCGGGGAAAAAAGAGTATTTAAGCGATTCTTAGGTGCCACAACACCAATAGGTCCAATTGACTATGTAGACAGTCTTACAGAAGGATTACATCGGTATTTTATTAAGGGGAGAGCGGGGACTGGAAAATCAACGTTATTAAAAAAGATTGCAAATGCTGCTAAGGATAAAGGATATGATGTTGAAATCTACCATTGTGGATTTGATCCCAATAGTTTGGATATGGTCATTGTTCGAGAATTAAATTTTGCCATATTCGATAGTACAGCTCCTCATGAATACTTTCCCTCTAAAAATACCGATGTAATCATCGATCTATATGAGTTGTTAATTACGCCAGGTACTGATGAAAAATATGCCGAAGAAATTAAACGAGCAACAATAAGTTATAAATCGAAAATGTCAGAAGGGATCAACCATTTAGCTAAAACGAAAGAACTTCGTGACCAGTTAGAACATATTTATACTCAAGCAATGGATTTTACATCAGTAGATAAAATTCGGGATAAAATTAATGAGGAAATTAAATCACTGGCGAAATAAACAGGATCTGTAAGAACATAATTTTTTCCAAACAAAGGGGCTACTTGGTGAGCCTCTTTTATTTGTTGTCATGAAAAATTATCTTATAATATAAAAAAAGTGTAACTTTCTATTTGTTTTAAATTTATACGTACTTTAACATAAGTTTAATAAAGAGACATTAAAATTAAGATAACAGTTTGATTTTGGAGGTATTTATTTGAAAAAGAAAAAGTCACTTTCTAAAGAAATATTATCATGGTTAAAAGCATTCGTTATTGCCATTATCATTGTCATATTATGTAGAAATTATTTATTTACATCCACTACTGTTTATGGAGAATCGATGGAGCCTACTTTTTCAGAACATGATCGAATTATTATCGGAAAACAGACGAAAATCAGTCGATTTGATATTGTTGTTTTTCAGTCACCTAATTCAGAAGAATATTTTATTAAACGTGTGATTGGCCTTCCTGGTGATCATATTGAAATGAAAGACGACGTTTTATATATTAATGGAAAAAAATATCACGAACCTTATTTAAAGAAGGAAAATGAGTTATCAATAAGAAATATGATCGGTGATTTCACATTACAAGAGCTTACTGGTGAACCCGTTGTACCAGAAGAGACACTCTTTGTTTTAGGTGATAATCGTTTAAATAGTTACGACAGTCGTTTTTTTGGGTTTATTCCAAACGATTCAGTAATAGGAGAAGTGAAATTTCGCTATTTTCCATTAGATAAGATTGGGATTCCTGATTGATTATTGTTTTCAAATAGGGCAGATTAGCCCTATTGTTTTTATATAGTAGTTGTAGTATTTCTGACTTGGAATTGTTATAATCTTTTAGAGGTGAATTGGATTGAAACAGCAAGAAATTAAGATGAAAGATACAAAAGTAATAAAAACGGCACTTGTTTTACCGCCAGATACTAATTCTCACCGGACTTTATTTGGCGGTAAATTACTATCTTATATAGATGATACAGCTTCAATTGCAGCTTTAAAATTATGTCGAAAACCTGTCGTTACAGCTTCAATAGATTCTGTAGATTTTATTCAACCGATTCGTGAAGGTGATGCTGTAACTCTAGAAGCAATGGTAACATGGACAGGACACACATCGATGGAAGTACTTGTAAAAATTACAACTGAGGATTTAATGACGGGAAAAAAAGTTTTAGCAGCATTATCTTTCCTTACATTTGTTGCATTAGATGAAGATGGTAAACCAACACCTGTTCCGAAAGTAGTTCCTGAAACGGAAACGGAAAAATGGCTAAATTCAGCAGGTGAACAACGAGCAAAATATCGAAAGATGCGGAGAACCCAAAGTAAAGAACTCATTGAGTTTTTTAATGAAAATGATTAGAGGAGTAAACAAGATGAATAGATGTAACTGGGTAACTAACGATCCCGTTTATATCCATTATCATGACCATGAATGGGGGATACCCGTTTATGAAGATCAAAAACTATTCGAAATGTTATCACTAGAAGGTGCACAGGCTGGATTAAACTGGATCACCATTTTAAAACGACGAGAGAATTATAAAAAGGCTTTTGATCAATTTAATATTGACATTGTAGCCAATTATTCAGAAGAAAAAATACAAAGCTTACTTCAAAATCCTGAGATTATTCGAAATGAGAAAAAAATCCGTTCAGTTGTTAAGAATGCAAGACTTGTGATAGAGATACAAAAAGATTTCGGAAGTTTTTCAAATTTCCTTTGGAATTATGTTAACAATCAACCTATCATCAATCATTGGTCCAAAGACGAAGAGGTTCCTGCGAATACAGCATTGAGTAAAAAAATTAGTAATGATTTACGAAAAAAAGGATTTTCTTTTGTCGGTCCAACTATCATATATTCATTTATGCAAGCAATTGGGATGGTTAACGATCACTTAATTACTTGTTTTTGTCATCCTGCTTATATCCACAATAGTAAATAAAAAACTTTCTTGACGAAAAATGATTTGTGTGTTCTAATTATATTAGAATAGTTTACTCTAAAATTATATAACGCTTAATCATTCTTGAGCGGGGGAACCAATCTGTACTAAATGTACATGGGGTGAATCCAGTCATGGTAGGGTGTTCCTTTCATCCGAATCCGTCAGCTAACCCCGTAAGCGATTTGAGGGAAATGAAAAAATCACAGATTTTCATTACTGTGATTTTTTTGTTGAGAACAAAATACGAAAATGAGAAGGTGGTTATCATTGAAGAACACAATTTAATAGAGTAGGAGGGATTGTATGAAAAGAAAATTAGGTCTATCTTCAAAAATTATCATCGGTTTAATATTAGGTGCGCTTATCGGTTTATTTATCAATAACTACTTCGCAGATCAATTTCCATTTATTGATAATTACCTCTTCAATCCACTAGGAACCATTTTCATAAATCTCATTCTTATGTTAGTTGTACCACTCGTATTTTTCTCAATCGCTTTAGGAGTTGCAAGTATCGGGGACCCGAAAAAAATGGGACGAATTGGCGGAAAAAGTCTTACGTATTTTTTATTTACAGCAGCCATCGCTTTAATTATTGCCGTCTCATTAACACTATTATTGAAACCTGGTAAAGTTGGCGTATTTAATACAGATAATCTAGAATTTAACGCGTCAACCAAAACTGTTGATCTCGGTGAAAATTTTTTAAATATTATCCCTACTAACCCTATTCAGTCTATGGCAGAAGGTAATATGTTACAAATTATTGTTTTTGCCATTTTTATTGGAATAGGTATGGCTATGCTCGGTAAAAAAGTAGAAGGTGTTTACAATTTTTTTGAACAAGCCAATGAAATTATGATGTATTTAATTAGACTAGTTATGAAATTTGCTCCATACGGCACTTTCGGTTTAATTGCTTCTGCTGTTGGTGAAGCAGGATTTAATGCGATGAAAGCCATGGGATTATACATGATTGTGGTAGTCATAGCCCTTGCAGTGCAATTTTTTGGTGTGTATGGTGGTACACTAAAATTATTGGCAAAAATGAGTCCATGGAAATTTTATAAAGCATATTTACCTGCAATGAGTGTGGCTTTTAGTACTTCAAGTAGTACCGCAACTTTACCAGTTGCAATGGATATTGCGCAAAATAAGTTAGGTGTTCCTAAAAATATAAGTAACTTTGTCCAACCTTTAGGTGCCGCAATCAATATGGACGGTACTGCCATTTTACAAGGCTGTGCTACTGTATTTATTGCACAAGTAATGGGTGTTGATTTAACTTTCATTGAACTTATTACAGTCATCGTTATGGCACTATTAGCAAGTCTTGGTACAGCGAGTGTACCGGGTTTCGGATTGATTATGTTAGCCATGGTCCTAACTTCTGTTAATTTGCCTGTTGAAGGTATTGCGTTAATTCTTGGTGTTGACCGAATTTTGGACATGACACGTACAATTGTAAACTCTTCAGCTGATGCTGTTTGTGCAATTATCATAACAGAATCAGAAAAAAGAAGAGAAGCGAGACTGCAAAGAAAAGGAATCGTTGCTTCTACTGAACAAGATCGTGAAGCAATTTAAATATAAATAAAAAATAAGTCTAAAATGTCTTCGAAACAGTTTTTCTTGGACAAAAAGGAGAGAAAAAGCCTGACTTTTAATGGATTTATAAATCCCCAAAGTCAGGCTTTATTTTATTTTTGTTTGTTTTGAATATTTAAATTATTGTGATACAATTACTCTATAAAACTTAATTTCTTTTATGTTCTATAAATGTTATATGAAAAAGTTATGATTACAATCAAGCTGAAATATATAACAAAGGGGTTGGTTAAAGTATGACTGTCAAAGAAGGGGAATTACTTTGGAGTCCAAAGGAGGAGATAATTCGAGAAGCAGCGATCTCAAACTATATGCAATGGTTGAAAAAAACTGGGCGGTTTGAAGCCGGTTCATATGAGTCATTATGGAACTGGTCCGTTACCGAAGTCGAAAAGTTCTGGGAATCCATTTGGGATTATTTTCAAGTGAGATCTTATACTCCATACAAAAAAGTTTTGAAAAGCAATAAAATGCCCGGTGCAGAATGGTTTCCTGGGGCAACATTGAATTATGCAGAACATATTTTACGTAATGCAGTAAAAGGGAAAACAGCGTTATTTTACAAATCTGAAAATCGCCCATTATCTGAAATGACATGGGATGAATTAATTGAAAAGACTTCTTCCGTTGCTACATATTTAAAAAGTATTGGTGTAAAACCAGGAGATCGTGTCGTTTCATATATGCCAAATATTCCAGAGACGATCATCGCTTTTCTTGCTACAGCAAGTATCGGAGCTATATGGTCCAGTTGTTCCCCTGAATTTGGAATCGGATCTACTCTAAGCCGCTTTAAACAAATAGAACCAAAAGTCTTTTTTACAGTAGATGGATATATGTATAACGGTAAACCGCATGATAGAATGGAGACCGTTGAAAAATTACTCGCTGAACTTCCAACAGTAGAACAAGTTGTGATGGTTCCGTATTTAAAAAGTGAACCTCGTATAAATCAAATAAAAAATAAAATTTTATGGGAAGAAGTGTTAACATATAAGGGCAAACTTACGTTTGAACAAGTTTCCTTTGATCATCCGTTATGGATTTTATATTCCTCAGGAACAACAGGTCTTCCAAAAGCTATTGTGCAAGGCCATGGAGGTATTTTACTTACCCATTTGTCTGTTAATTTACAGTCGGATATTACTGAAAATGATCGCTTTTTCTGGTATACGACGACAGGTTGGATGATGTGGAATATTGTGGTGGCTTCATTACTTACAGGTGCAACAGCAATATTATATGACGGTAGTCCAGCATATCCAGATATAGGAGTTCTTTGGCGATTAGCTGAAGAAACGAAAATGACATCCTTTGGAACAAGTCCGCCATATATTCTAAATTGTATGAAAGCAGGGTTAGAACCGAAAAATGAATATGACTTGTCACATCTAAAAGTATTTGCCTATACTGGATCACCTTTATCACCAGAAGGTTTTAAATGGATATATGAAAATGTAAAAAAAGATATAAGAATCGCGCCGATTAGTGGGGGAACAGATATTTGTTCAGGGATTGTCGGGTCCACACCGATTTTACCAGTATATGCCGGAGAAATACCATGTAAATGTTTAGGAGTATCTGTTTATTCCTTTAATGATGAAGGTAAACCAGTCATTAACGAAATAGGTGAAATGGTTATCACGAAACCGTTCCCATCGATGCCGCTATATTTTTGGAATGATAAAGAAAATAAAAGGTATATAGAAAGTTATTTTGATTATTATCCTGGTATTTGGCGACACGGCGATTTATTAAAATTGACTGATCGTGGTAGCGCTGTCATTTATGGAAGATCAGATGCCACGATAAATCGTCAAGGGGTTCGAAGTGGTTCAAGTGAAATTTATAATGCAGTTGAAGCAGTACCAGAAGTAATTGATAGTTTAATTGTTGACTTGAGTGGTTTTGCTCGGAAAGATTATATGCCGCTTTTTGTTGTATTACGCGAAGGTTTAACTATTACGGAAGAAATCAAACATAAGATTAATCAAAAAATTAGAGAAGAAGTGTCACCGCGACATATACCTGATGAAATTTTTCAAATTAAGGAAGTACCAAGGACATTAACAGGTAAAAAGATGGAAATACCGGTGCGAAAAATTTTACTCGGATCTCCGGTAAGTGATGCAGCTAGTACTGATGCAATGAGCAACCCGAAAACGATTCATTATTTCGAAGAACTCGCACATACAGATACCTTTAAATCAATTAGGAAATAAAGTGATAAAGTTATTTTTACATCCTTTTGAAAGAGATAGTATTCAGCAGGCGAGGAAGTAAACTTGCTTCTTCGTCTATTTATCTAAAAAATGTATTGAAAAAACAACCGTCATATAAAGTATTTCTGATATATATTTTGATAGGCTTTAATATAATTAATGATATAGTTACAAATGAAGAGGAAGGGAGGAAAAGTAGACGGTTGATAAATATTTTAAATACTACTCTACGTGGATGTCTAACGATTCGTTTTTTCTGAAAACAGTAATATGAATATTTGTTCCATTCTGCTAATATTTATTGATCAAAATTGTAGTTTATTTTGTTATGGTAAGTCTTTTAAATTAATACTGCGAGCAGAAAAATTAGTCGATATTTAGAAAAGGATTGGAAAACTAGCAAGTAAGAAAAGTTATACGATTTATGCAAAAATACTCCTCAGTATACCTTAGCTTCTATGCCATCCGATGAATCCGCACATATTTTGTACTTAATTACCCCAAAGATTTCACACAAACTCTAAAAATGTTTGTTAATGAAGAACGATTAGCCCAAATTACGTCATGAATCATGTTTACATTATTCAATGAGATATTACACCATCAGACTCAGATTTTGCAGATCTGGATGTTCTCCACAATATATACCAGAAGATTTATATTTAGAACTCGAAATATATAAATATAAAAGAATAATAAATTCTGCAAGACAAAAATGTATGATCTACAAAAGTTGGCATGTTCATTGAAATATTTTCTTGTCATTTCAAGTCGAATAAAGAAGCGGCGTATAAATAAAACAACAATATTATTTTAAGGAGGGGAATTTATGTCAAAAAAAGTTTGGCAAAAATTATATCCGAAACATATCCAAAGTGAAATAGTGATTCCTGATCTTTCATTGCCAGATATGTTACAGGAAACGGTAAAAAAATATCCAAATCATTCCGCGATATATTTTTATGGACGTGAAATGTCATATACAGAATTAGGACAATTAACAGACAAGTTTGGTGCAGCTTTACAGGAAAAAGGGATAAAAAAAGGTGACAGGATAGCAATCATGCTACCAAATTCCCCCCAATACATAATAAGTTATTATGGCATTCTGAAAACAGGGGGCATTGTGACACAAGTAAATCCTATGTATACGCCTACTGAATTGGAATACATCCTTAATGATTCTGAAGCAAAGGCGATTGTTATATATGAACCTTTATTACCAGTATTAGAACAGGTGATTCATAAAACATCGGTAGAGTTAGTTATAAAAGTAAATTTGCAAGGAGCTGCAAGTGAAGATGAAGTATCAATAGATTTTAATGACTTCCTTTATAAAGCAAAAGGTTCGATTCTAGATATCGACATTCAACCTAATGAAGATGTAGCTGTCTTGCAGTATACGGGAGGGACCACTGGACGATCAAAGGGGGCAATGCTCACCCATCGAAATTTATACGCTAATGTTCTACAATGCTATGAATTTTTTAAAGACTTTATAAATCCGGGTGAAGATCGTAAGTTATCAGTTATTCCATTTTTTCATGTTTATGGCATGACTTCTTGCATTAATTTAACGATATTAACTGGGTCAACAAATATTATTTTACCTAGATTTGATGTGGATGAAGTTTTAGAAACAATAAAAAATGCCAAGCCAAATTCTTTTCCTGGTGTACCGACGATGTATATCGCTCTTCTTAATCATCCTAAGGCAAAAGAATATGGAATCGATAGTATAAAAGTAGTAAATAGTGGCAGTGCTCCAATGCCTGTTGAAGTAATGAGGTCATTTGAAGAACAAACAGGTTCCAAAATTCTTGAAGGATATGGTTTATCGGAAGCTTCGCCAACAACCCATTGTAATCCAATTTTTGGTTCTAGAAAACCAGGGAGTGTCGGTATTGGCATTCCAAATACAGATTATAAAATTGTTGACTTGGCAACTGGTACACAAGAATTAAAACCTGGTGAAATTGGTGAACTTATAATAAAAGGACCACAAGTGATGAAAGGTTATTGGAATATGCCAGAAGAAACAATAAATACAATTCGTGACGGATGGTTATATACAGGTGATATTGCTTATATGGATGATGAAGGATATTTATATATCGTTGATCGGAAGAAGGATATGATTATTGCAAGCGGATACAATGTGTATCCAAGGGAAGTGGAAGAAGTATTATATGAGCATCCCGCAATCAAAGAAGCAGTTGTCATTGGCATACCTGATGCATATCGGGGAGAAAATGTAAAGGCTGTCATTGTTTTAAAAGAAAAGACTAAATTAAGTGAAAATGAATTAATTGAGTATTGTCGTGAAAAGTTAGCTCCATATAAAGTTCCTAGGGTAGTTGAATTTCGCGAGGAGCTACCAAAAACAAGCGTAGGAAAAATATTAAGACGAAGAATAAGGGAAGAATCACTACAAAATAGTCAAAAAGATTTATAGAATACCAAATTTTTATTAAATAGTAAGTCTTTAATAAAAAACTGCTTCTATCAATGTAAGTTTGTTAGCATATAGTTTACTTGATAATTGGTAAATTGCGTTTTAAAATCATTATAACAACTGAATAGTCATAATAGTTAGAATTAATATTTTCGGGTATATGAATAAACGAAGGTGGTACGATCGAATATCTAGCCTTAAGGAGTTGGAACTATGTATGAGTTTGAAATAATGGTACGCTTTGGAGAAACGGATGCAGCAGGTCATGTAAATAATGCGAGTTATTTTATTTATTTTGAAGAAGCAAGAATCCGCTTTTTTGAAGAACATGATTTTTATAACAACTCGAATTCAAAAAAACCAGGTTTTATTTTAGCCTCTACAAAATGTGATTATATTTCTCAAGCATATGCTCGTGACCGTTTAAAAATTCGAACGGAAGTCGCCTCTATAGGTAATAAAAGTTTTACCTTTGCGCATGAGGTAATAAATGTGAAAACTGGTAAACTTATTGCCCGTTCAACCGCAACAATCGTAACATTTGATTACGAAGAACAATGTTCGATACCTATTCCGAAATATATTCGTGAAAAACTACAAGCGCAGTTAATTGAATATTAAAGAACTTACTATTACAGGAGGAAAGACAATGAATAAAGTGAATCGAACTATAATACTGGCTAGCCGTCCTGTAGGGATGCCTAGTAAAGAGAATTTTACAATGGAAACAGGACCAATTCCGCAAGTAAACAAGGATGAAGTTCTAATCAAAACCATCTATCTGTCTGTTGATCCGTATATGCGCGGTCGGATGAGTGGCATAAAAACATATGTAGATCCCTTTGAAATAAATAAACCGTTAGTTGGTGGCGTTGTCGGTAAAATTGTTGAATCGAAAAATGAACGATTTAAAGAAGGGGATTATGTAGAAGGACATTTACCGTGGTCGGATTATAGTATATCAAAAGGGAAAAACATACGAAAAATTGACCCGAATATTGCTCCCATCTCAACTGCACTAGGTGTTGCTGGAATGCCAGGACTTACCGCTTATTTTGGTATGTTAGATATTGGAAAACCAAAAGAGGGGGAAACCGTAGTTGTCTCTGGTGCGGCAGGCGCTGTCGGGTCAGTTGCCGGACAAATCGCGAAATTAAAAGGTTGTAGAGTCGTAGGAATTGCAGGTTCCCAAGAAAAGCTTGATTATCTAACAAAAGAGTTAGGTTTTGATGCGGCGATTAATTATAAATCTGAAAACGTATATGTACAGTTAAAAGAAGCTTGTCCAGACGGAGTGGATGTGTACTTTGATAATGTTGGTGGCGAAGTTTCCGATTTGTTAATGCGAATCATGAATTTCCATTCAAGAATAGTTTTATGTGGTCAAATATCACAATACAATAATACAGAGGTCGAATATGGGCCAAGAATTCAAGGGAAACTTGTGACTCATAGTATTTTAATGCAAGGATTTATTGTATCGAATTATTCAACTCGTTTTAAAGAGGGGTATGAACAATTAGGAAAATGGATCAAAGAAGGAAAAATAAAATATCGAGAAACGATTACTGACGGATTAGAGAATGCACCGGATGCATTTATTGGACTTTTTACGGGCGAAAATATCGGAAAACAGCTTGTTCGGGTAGCAAAAGAGGATGAATAGTCGCTATAGCCAGATGTTTGTAAAAAAATTATGATTTAATTAAACATTAAGTCTAAACAAAAAAGAAAACGTTTACAAATAAGATAAAAAGGTTTACAATATAGTTAGACCGACATGTCAAAACATTTTGATTATTGTAATTGTAGTTTCCTCCATCTTTTTCCAGCTGTTTAAATGAACAGCAACTTTGGTCCAGTTCATTAATGACATTATTTACATGTCATTGTTGAACTGGATTTTTTTGAACTGGATTTTTTTAAGAAATAAATTGAACCATTTCATAATATGATAGTTATATAGCAGTTAATGATAACAAGGAGTAGATATGTTAAGAATCTGCCAGATTGCTAATAAAAGGGGGAGAGTTTTTGAAAATCGGCGTATTAGGTGCTGGATTAATGGGAAAAGAAGCGGCTAGGGACTTATCAAAAAGTAGTGGTGTTACCTTTGTTGGTATTGCAGATGTGAATTATGGACGAGCAAAAAAAGCTGAATTAGAAATCGGCTCTGATAAAGTAAAAGCATTTAAAGTGAATGCTGACAATGAAGAAGAATTAGAAAATTACATGAAACAATTTGATTGTATTATTAATGCATTATTTTATTCTTTTAATGTAAAAGTGGCGAAAACAGCAATAAAAGTCGGTGTACATTCTGTTGATTTAGGTGGACATATTGGTCACATAACGGATGAAGTTCTAAAGTTAGAGGAAAAAGCAAAGGCAGCGAATGTGACCATTATTCCTGATCTTGGGGTTGCACCGGGAATGATAAATATTTTATCTGGTTATGGTGTGAGTAAATTATCTAAAGTAAAATCCATTAAATTATATGTTGGTGGTATTCCACTTCGGCCAGAGCCACCATTAGAATATAATCATGTTTTTTCAATGGAAGGTTTGTTCGATCATTATACAGACCCTGCTTTAATTATTCGAAATGGAAAATTGATGGAAGTTCCTTCATTATCTGAGGTTGAGCCAATATACTTTGAAAAATTTGGTCCATTAGAAGCCTTTCATACATCTGGAGGAACATCGACCTTATCAAAATCATACCCCGAATTAGAGACATTAGAGTATAAAACGATCCGCTATCCTGGCCATGCTGAAAAAGCAAAACTTTTAGTTGATTTAAATTTAACGAGAAATGATTACTTTGTCGAAATAGATGGGATGAAAGTTAATCCAAGAAAAGTATTATTAAAAGTTTTAGATCCAATCGTAGAATTGAAGGATAAAGAAGATGTTACACTTCTTCGGGTTATCGTTTCCGGGTTGAAAGATATAAAAGAGGTTTCCTATACTTATGAAATGATTTGTTATAAGAACAATAAAGAAAACGTGACTGCAATGGCTCGATCAACAGCTTATACAATATCTGTAGTTGCCCAAATGATTGCTAAAGGGGTAATTAATAAGAGAGGTGTATTTCCACCTGAGCAAGTCGTTCCTGGTCAAACGTACATTGAAGAAATGGAAAAAAGAGGTGTAATGATTACTGAAAAAATAAGTGAATAAATGAAAAAAGAGCAGGATATCCAAAGTATCCTGCTCTCATCAACGTTATTTTGCACAATGGTATTGAAATAAATGATAATCCTTAAATAAAAAGGAAAAACAAACGTTCGTTAGTATTCTTTTTTCAAAACAATATTTAAAAATTATTATTGATTAATTCGGTTGCAATAATTTTTCGTCGAAAGATGATTCTTATTTTCCGGGATCATCTTTTTTATTTTTACTATTATTGCAAGTTGTTTTTTGAAGAAGATGATTATATTTTTTTTCGTTTTATTTAAAATTAATATTGATGATATAATGACCGTGATAAAAATTCTGTTTTAACGTATTAAGTAATGTTATATCAATGATCGTTTTCAACAATTTTTTCATCTCTTTTCACAGTTTTTTCATAAATGTTGACTACAATAGATGTGAGAAGTAGGGAGTGAGGGTAGAGAAAATGGATAATCATACAAAAAATCAATCAAATTTTGATTCAAATGAAAGTTTAAATTCACCAGAATCAGTTAATAGCGAAAATCGTAAACAGACTAATTATAAGGATCAGCAATTCCAATTACAACAAACTAGTACACAGAAGGTGAATAGTTTTGAAAGTGAGCATGGTGAACAAAGTGATATTATCAACAAATATGAAAGCTCAAATGATTATAGGGATACTTTTGAAGGTATAAATAAGCACGATGATCAAAAATTCAAACTAAAAAATAGCATGAAAAAACGTTGGTTTAAAAAAGTAGTTTCCTATTTGTTAGTCGGTGTAATAAGTTCGGCTTTAACCATTTCAGCGATAGCTTATTTTGATCTACCTTTTGAAAATGGCGATCACTCATCTAATTCGACACAGCTACAAAATAAATCATCTGATGTGGAATATACTCCAACCTTTGCTTCAGCTGACAATGCATCTATAGCTGATATAGTTGAAGAATTATCTCCTACAATTGTGGGGGTAATTAATTTACAACAGCTTAACAACCAGTTTTATTTCCAACAAGAAAATGTCCAAGCTGGAACAGGTTCTGGAGTTATTTTCCATAAGGATGATCAATATGGATATATTATTACAAATAACCACGTCATTGAAGGAGCGAATGAAGTTGAAGTTTCTTTATATGATGGTGAAACGGTAAAAGCTGAAATAGTTGGAGCGGATGCGTTAACCGATTTAGCAGTATTGAAGATCGATCAAGCTCATGTTGATAAAGTTGCAAGTTTTGGTGATTCAAGTAAATTACGTCCAGGAGATGAAGTCATTGCAATTGGTAATCCACTAGGACTTGAATTTTCTAGAACCGTTACACAAGGGATTATTAGTGCAATTGACCGAACAGTTGGAGTAAAAACTTCTGCAGGTGAATGGGAATTAGATGTAATCCAAACCGATGCAGCAATAAATCCAGGAAATAGTGGTGGTGCTTTAATTAATGCAAGTGGAGAAGTAATCGGTATAAATAGTTTAAAAATTGCCGATGAAAGAGTAGAAGGTTTAGGTTTTGCTATTCCAGCGAACGATGTTCTTCCAATTGCAGAACAATTAATCGAGAATGGACAAGTCAAACGACCATTCATCGGAATCGAAATGTATGATATGGCTGACATTGTTCAGTTTTATCGTCAGAGTATGTTCGGAAATATTGAACAAGGTATTGTTGTAGCAGGGGTTAAAGAAGGTTCACCCGCTGCAAAGGCTGGTCTGAAAGTAAATGATGTTATTGTAGGTATTAATGGTAATGAAGTGAAAAATACAACTGAGCTACGAAAATATTTGTATAGTAAAGTGAAGCCTGGAGATACTATAGAGCTTGAGTTTTATCGTGAAGGTAAAAAACAATCCGTTTCAGTAAAAACGAATGAAAGTTGATTACACATGAGTTAGAAATAGGGCTGTCTTTATGACAGTCCTAAATTTA
This sequence comes from Pallidibacillus thermolactis, assembly GCF_025660415.1. Lineage (NCBI taxonomy): Bacteria > Bacillati > Bacillota > Bacilli > Caryophanales > Bacillaceae > Pallidibacillus > Pallidibacillus thermolactis. Next base: position 44,179 of record NZ_JAOUSE010000011.1, on the reverse strand, counting down.
TACGTTTTTCATATAAGCGTTGTATTTTTCTTGTTATCGTTTATAATTAAAGATGATATGAAACAACGTTTCCACAGGGGGAGCTTATGCTGAGAGTGAATAAATTGACGATATGTCTTTTTATTCTGACCCTTTGAACCTGTTCAGTTAGTACTGGCGTAGGGATTGTGGAAGAAAAGAGAATGTACGTAATCTTTTCTCCTTTTCTGAGCTTCCTATGGAACGTTTCGTTAAATTACATAGGAGGTTTTTTTATGCGCACAAATCAATTACAACCACTCATTGAAACATCGATTTTGGCAGCATTAGCGTTTATTATCGATTTATTACCATCGATACAATTAGGACCATGGATATCTATTTCCTTCGCAATGGTCCCTGTGTTCATTCTATCTTTTAGATGGGGATTTAAATATGGTGTATTATCTGGATTTCTCTGGGGAGTACTTCAAGTAATTTTCGGTGATGCTTATATCCTTCATTGGTTTCAGTTTATAATTGAATACTTTGTTGCATTTGCTTTTATTGGTTTTGCCGGATTGTTTATGGGAATGATACAAAATTGTTTTGACGAAGGGAAGAAGAACATTGGTTTTTTCTATATAATAATAGCTACATTTGTTGGTAGTTTTGCTCGTTATCTAGTTCATTATATTGCTGGTATAGTTTTTTGGGGAAGTTATGCGCCCGAAGGCCAACCGGTTTGGTTGTACTCTTTAGTCGTAAATGGTCCAGCTGGATTAGGTTCATTCTTGTTCTGTATTATCGTACTTATTTTATTAATTTCAATATCCCCTCGTATATTAACAGAAAGTAGAAGGAAAAATATGTCTGTACGACTAAATAAATAATTTTTAACCCCCATCCAATTAAGGAAGGGGGTACATCTTATTTGAATCGTATTTCAGCCAATTCATTCCAATATTCACACATCGTTTGCATCCCTTTATAAAAATTCTCTAAATGGAAATGTTCATTTGGAGCATGGAAGTTTTCACTATCTAGAGAAAACCCTAGTAAGACAATTGGGACTTGTAAAATTTGAGCAAAGTCAGCGACAATTGGTATAGAGCCACCGCTACGAATATAAGCTGTTTCGGTACCGTAAATTTTAGAAGCAGCACGACCTGCTGCTTGAATTGCCGGGTGATTAAGCGGTGTTACAAAAGGAGCACCGGAATCAAATGGAGTAATTTTTACTGTCACTCCTTTCGGTTTATGTTTCTCAATATGTTGTTTAATAAGTTCTAAAATTTGTTCAGGTTCTTGATTGGGTACTAAACGACATGTGATCTTTGCGCTAGCTTGGTTTGGTAAAACGGTTTTAATTCCTTCCTCTTGAAAACCGCTATACATCCCATTAATTTCTAATGTTGGACGATAACTCGTTCTTTCGTAAAAACTGTATCCAGGTTCACCAAATAATTCAGGAACACCAAGTTCTGTTCTCACCTTTTCATCGTCTAATTGTAAAGCATTAATCGCTTGTTTTTCCTCATCTGTTATTGATAGTACATTATCATAAAATCCATCGACCATTATACGTCCTTCTTCATCATGAAAAGTGGATAATAATTGAACGAGAGCATGGGCTGCGTTTTGAACACCGCCACCATAGGCACCGGAATGAAGGTCGGTTTTTGCTCCTTGAATGTCAATTTGTAAACCAGTTAATCCTCTTAATCCGTATGTAATGGAAGGTTTTCCTTTTTCAATCATACCAGTATCGGAAATCACTAAGACGTCAGCTTGCAATAATTCCTTATTTTCTTCAATAAACTTAGGTAAGTGAGGGCTACCGATCTCCTCTTCACCTTCAATTATTATTTTTATGTTTATTGGTAGCTTCCCTTCCGTTTTTAATAATGCTTCCAATGCTTTTATATGCATAAAAACTTGTCCTTTGTCATCACTGGCTCCGCGTGCAAATATTTTGCCATCGCGAACAGTTGGCTCAAAAGGTGGTGTTTCCCATAAATGTAATGGATCTACAGGTTGAACATCATAATGACCATAAATTAATACAGTAGGCTTATGATCTGCATGGATCCAGTCAGCATATACGATAGGATGACCTTCTGTTTCCATCACTTTTACATTTTCCATGCCAATTCGTTCTAACTCGTTACTTAACCATCTAGCCGCCTTATGTATATCTTTTTTATGTTTGGATAATGCAGAAACACTAGGGATTTTTAAAAATTCCTTTAATTTCATAAGTTGTTGATCTTTGTTTTGTTCTAAATATTCAATCCATTTATTAACCATAAGCACCCCTCCAAATAGAACTTATTTTGATTTTAATTAATTGATAACATCTAGTAAAGGGAATTACAAACAAATATGGACTTTTTTAAAGTTCATATTTGTTTGTAATTAACTATAAAGATTCAGATTTTAAAAAAACAATCTCTAAAATGTCGTTTTCAAAAGTAATGTTTTTTTGTAAATGGGAAATAGGAAAAGGGAAGGTAACCGTTCGAGTTTTATCATGAGAACTTTGTTTAACTTTTATTTGTAGGGTGTTAGAATTGATTGAAATGTGAATATCTTCTTTTTTTACCTTTGGCAATAAAGCCTCCACAATGAAGGAACTCTCGGAGTCAAAAAGGTCAATTCTAAAAACATTTTCATCTAAATAATCTGTTAACGGATCTAAAAAATATTGAGTAAGCCATTTTTCCATTTCATCAGATTCAAAATAATTTTCGTTTTTATTTTGTTTCATCAATGGTCCCCCATTTTTTTGAGGTTCATTTAAAAAGTGTTAACAATAGTATACGTGCGTCAAGATAAAATGTGTATGGAGAGTCAACTTTGATAAAAAAATGATCTATTACAAACCATGATGTGGATTATTATTTTGTCTAGAATGGTTACGATTTTTAACTTTTTTCGACCCGCTTAACGGTTCAGGTTGTGTATTGTCATGATTATTCATGCTATTATTTTTCACATTTCGTTTTTGTACCATAAATTTATCAACTCCAGTTATTTGTGGGGGACCGTATTTTTAGGTTGTACCAAAATGATGAAGATAAACGAATAAAAATTTACCTCTTGTTCAATCTAAAAATAGAGGTGAATAAAATGACAAAGAAGTTTCCATATCATAAAGATAAGCAACAGGCTTTTCAGGCTGCTCAACAAGGATTTGAAGAAGCAAAAGATATTTACGAAAATCTAGATTCAACTTCAGCAAATTATGGACAACAATTGAAAAGACTTGAAAAAGAGATTAAAGAGGTTCAACAACAAATTGAGAACGCCCATGAAGTGGCTGGAGAGATCCAGCGTCAGAAACTAGAACAATACCAGAGTGAAATTAATAAAATGAATCAATTATTTGATTGAGGTGATAGGGACTATTCTAATAATAGAATGGTCTCTTTATTTTAGTTGCTTTTTTATAGTTAAAATTCGAAATCTTTATAAATATAGATATTTACGCAGATTAACTATTATGTTAAAATATTTTTGTTGTCACAAAGAATAGGAATAATCGCATTATTAAAGATTTAACAAAAAAGTTTTAAAATAATGATTGCTTATTTCATTTTTAATACATTCAAATAATTTATTTCCATTAAACAGAAATTTCATCTATATGTATTGATTCCTTTGTTTCTTAATCTTATTGGATTTTCTTTTGAATCCATAAGATAAATTTATAGATAACAATAAAATACTCATTATTTACTTATCTCTTAAATTATATTAATATAAGCTTAGAGGAAAAAGTTAGAAAAATTAGAGATAGCTAACTTTTCGATTTTCGACCATAGGGGGGAAATTAATTTGACTACAGAAAACTTGTATAATTCAAAACAATCCTTTGAACTGAATGGTAAACGTTATCATTACTATCGCTTAAAAGCAATTGAAGAAGCAGGTGTCGCGAAAATTTCTCGACTACCTTATTCCATTCGTGTTCTATTGGAATCTGTTTTACGTCAAGTAGACGGTCGTGTAATAACAAAGGACCATGTGGATAACTTAGCAAAATGGGGTACTGGAGAAGTAAAAGATGGTGAAGTACCATTTAAACCTTCACGCGTTATCCTACAAGACTTTACTGGTGTACCTGCAGTTGTTGATTTAGCCTCTTTAAGAAAAGCGATGGCTGATATGGGTGGCGATCCACAACAAATCAATCCAGAAATTCCAGTTGATCTTGTTATAGACCACTCTGTACAAGTCGACAAATATGGTACAAATGATGCTTTACGCCTAAACATGGAATTAGAATTTGAACGAAATGCTGAACGATATCAATTTTTAAGTTGGGCACAAAAAGCTTTTGATAACTATCGTGCCGTTCCTCCAGCGACAGGTATCGTACACCAAGTTAACTTAGAATATTTAGCTAGTGTCGTTCATGCTGTAGAAGATGAAAACGGTGAATACACTGCTTTTCCTGATACACTTGTGGGTACAGACTCTCATACAACAATGATTAACGGTATTGGTGTATTAGGATGGGGCGTTGGTGGTATTGAAGCTGAAGCGGGAATGCTTGGACAACCATCATATTTCCCAATTCCAGAAGTTGTCGGGGTTAAACTAACAAACGAATTGCCAAATGGCGCTACAGCTACAGACTTAGCATTAAAAGTAACGCAAGTCTTGCGTGAAAAAGGCGTTGTTGGTAAATTTGTTGAGTTCTTCGGACCTGGTGTTTCTAAATTACCACTTGCTGACAGAGCAACAATCGCTAACATGGCTCCTGAATATGGTGCAACTTGCGGTTTCTTCCCAGTTGATGAAGAATCATTAGATTATTTACGTTTGACGGGCCGTGAAGAAGAACGTATTGAACTTGTAAAATCATACTTACAAGCAAACGACTTGTTCTTCAACCCGGACCAAGAACCAGAATATACGGATGTAATTGAACTTGATTTATCAACAATCGAAGCGAACCTTTCTGGACCTAAACGTCCACAAGACTTAATTCCTTTATCAAAAATGAAACAATCCTTCCGTGATGCAGTTGTAGCACCACAAGGAAATCAAGGATTTGGTTTAAACAAGGATGAATTTGATAAAACTGCGGTTGTTGAATTTGAAGATGGCACAAAAGAATCAATGAAAACAGGTGCAGTTGCAATTGCTGCCATTACAAGTTGTACAAACACATCTAACCCATATGTAATGTTAGGTGCTGGTCTTGTTGCGAAAAAGGCAGTTGAAAAAGGATTGCAACCACCTAAGTATGTTAAAACTTCTTTAGCACCTGGTTCGAAAGTTGTTACTGGTTACTTACAAGATTCTGGTTTATTAAGCTATTTAGAGCAAATTGGTTTTAACTTAGTTGGATATGGATGTACAACATGTATCGGTAACTCTGGACCTCTTCTTCCAGAAATCGAAAAAGCTATTACAGATTCTGATTTACTTGTTACATCTGTACTTTCTGGTAACCGTAACTTTGAAGGTCGTATTCATCCATTGGTGAAAGGTAACTATTTAGCTTCACCACCACTTGTTGTAGCATATGCTTTAGCTGGTACAGTGGATATCGACTTAGAAAAGGACCCAATTGGAAAAGATAAAGATGGTAACGATGTATTCTTGAAAGATATATGGCCATCAACGGAAGAAGTTAACGAATACGTTCAAAAAACAGTTACACCAGATCTATTCCGTAAACAATATGAACGTGTATTTGATGATAACGAACGTTGGAATGCAATTGAAACTAGTGATGAACCACTTTACACTTGGGATGAGGATTCAACTTATATCCAAAACCCTCCATTCTTTGAAAACTTATCACCTGAACCTGAAAAAGTTAAACCATTGAATGGTTTACGTGTCATTGGTAAGTTTGGTGATTCAGTAACAACAGACCATATTTCACCTGCAGGTGCAATAGGTGTTAATACACCAGCAGGTAAATATTTAACAGAAAAAGGTGTTGAAATCCGCAACTTTAACTCTTATGGATCCCGCCGTGGTAACCATGAAGTTATGATGCGCGGTACATTTGCAAACATTCGTATTCGTAACCAAATTGCTCCTGGAACTGAAGGTGGCTATACAACTTACTGGCCAACTGGCGAAGTAATGTCCATCTATGATGCAGCAATGAAATATAAAGAACAAGGTACTGGTTTAGTAGTTCTTGCTGGTCACGATTATGGTATGGGATCATCCCGTGACTGGGCAGCAAAAGGTACAAACTTATTAGGCATAAAAACTGTTATTGCCCAAAGCTTTGAACGTATTCACCGCTCTAACCTTGCATTAATGGGTGTTCTTCCATTGCAATTTAAAGAAGGTGAGAGTGCAGAATCTCTTGGTTTAACAGGTAAAGAAGTAATCAATGTTCACATCGATGAAAATATTAAACCTCGTCAACTTGTTAAAGTTACAGCAACAAAAGATAATGGTGAAAAAGTTGAATTTGAAGCAATTGTACGTTTTGATTCAGAAGTAGAAATCGACTACTATCGTCATGGCGGAATTCTCCAAATGGTATTACGTGACAAATTACAAAATAAAGCTGTTACAAGATAATTTTGCTAAACTTTTTAAGTCTGTATCAACTATCATGTGGTAGTTTGATACAGACTTTTTTATCGTCCTTAACGATTTAATATAACATTTGATTTCTATTGATTGTTTGTTAAGTTTATATATTCCGAATTTATAATTTTCATGGTATATTATTACTAGTTGTAAATAGGAATAATTTACCTTTCGACTTTTATGAAACCGCTTAATTAAAAGGTATTTGTTCCTATTAAAAATAAAAGGGGGGAATAATATTGCAAAAAGGGAAATTTTCAATTCTAACTGTACTCATGATATTTGTTGGTTTGATTCTTGCAGCCTGTGGCGGTGGATCATCTAATGAACAATCAAGTAAGGATAGTAGAGATAGTAAGAATGAAGATGGTAATTTTTCTGTTGCGATGGTTACGGACGTTGGAGGTGTGGACGACAAATCTTTCAACCAATCCGCTTGGAAAGGACTACAAGAGTTTGGTGAAGAGAATAATCTGGAAAAAGGTGACAATGGATTTGATTATTTACAATCGAACTCAGATGCTGATTACATTCCAAACTTAAATACTTTAGTCCGACGTCAATTTGACTTAATTTTTGGTATCGGATTCATGTTGCAAGAACCTATTAGTGAAATTGCATCCCAACATCCTGATACGTATTTCGGTATTGTCGACTCTATAGTTGAAGCCGAAAATGTCGTAAGTATTATGTTTAAAGAGCAAGAAGTATCTTTCTTAGCTGGTGTTGCCGCAGCCATGGAGACAAAAACGAATAAAGTTGGTTTTGTAGGCGGTATGGAAAGTGATGTCATTGAACGCTTTGAAGCAGGATTTATTGCTGGTGTAAAATCTGTAAATCCTGAAATTGAAGTTATGTCACGATATGTCGGTGCGTTCGATAATGCTGATAAAGGTAAACAAATTGCCAACCAGTTGTATACTTCTGGTGCAGACATTATTTTCCACGCTTCTGGTGCATCTGGTAACGGTGTTTTTGCCGAAGCAAAAGAAAGAAAACAAAATGATCCGGATGCTGTAGTTTGGGTTATTGGTGTAGATAGTGATCAATATGATGAAGGTACTGTAGGTGAATATAATGTTACGTTAACTTCAGCAATGAAACGAGTTGATAATGCAGTAAAAGATGTTTCAACTAGAGCAATGAATGGGGATTTCCCAGCTGGAGAAACGTTAAATTATGGTCTTGCAGAAGACGGTGTACAATTGGCTACAACTGGAGATCATATGTCTGAAGAAACGCTTGCTGAAGTTGAAAAATATGAACAACAAATTCGAAATGGCGAAATTACACCTCCAGGAACATTTGAAGCGTTAAAAGCATTTACGAATTAAATGTTTAACTCTCATCTGAAATAATCAGATGGGAGTTTATTTTTTATTCGATTACTAGATCTATATTTAATGTTTACCAATCTAATGAAATCCATTCAAAGATCCATCGAAAAAACAAAATCTTATCAGTCAAAAAAATATTTTTCGAAAATTTGTCATAATTTGACATTTGTTTGGTTATATTAAGTGATATAATGAACATAGAAGGAGTTGAGAAGATTGAGAAAAAACAGAAAGTTATCCTTTGAAGAACTTGTTAGAGAAAATAAATTAGAAATATTAAAGAATGAAGAAGAATTAGATAAAATTGAAAGAAAAATTGAAGAAAGACAACTAAAAAAGGTTGAATAATTCAAAAAATGTAAACGGTTTACCCGTTTACATTTTTTTCTGCTTATAATTTGAACATTGAAAAGCATTCTATAATTGAGGAGGGATGAAATGGGCAGACAACATCGAACACATCAACAATATCAGCCTGACTACTTAGGTACACAATCGAAATCCTTTGGTGGAAATAAAGGTAAAAAAATGCAAGATCAGTCAGGTAAACATCCTCAAATTATCCAAACAAAAGGTGAATAGCATTATGAAAATATAATCTACAGGAGGAATTGCTGTGGCTTATCACAATCAACCAAACCCAGATGATCGTTCTGATAATGTAGAAAAACTTCAAAATATGGTTCAAAATACGATCGAAAACATTCATGAAGCTGAAGCATCTATGAAAACTGCGAGCGAAGAACAGAAACGTCAAATTGAAGCGAAAAATGAACGCAGACGAGAAAGTATCAATGCAATGCGCGAAGAAATTCGAGATGAATATCACTCAAAGCATTAAATCTTTTTAGGGAGGCAAATAATGCCTCCATTTTCTTTTTACTGGAAAAAGGGACTGTATCATAATAAAATTACAAATATGAATGTCTTATGTCAATGAATTATAAAAATACAGTTGAACTTTTAAATCAAACTGACGAATATTTATATTTTATGATAGAATATTACAAGTACCGAAATATATAGAAAAAGGGATTGACATGAAGAATAGTAACAACAAAGCAACAGAGATAAACTTACTTTCATATGATGAAAAGTTAGATTTTATATTAACAAATTATACACAGTTAAAAGAAGAAAACCCCTCTCTCTTAGCAGAATTACTAGTCTCTATAGGAGGAACTTTGGAAAATAGAGGGATGCGCAATAGTTTTACAAAACGTTGGATGGAAGAAGCAAGCCATATTGATCCAGAAAATGAAACAGCGTTTGTATATTTAAGCCATTTTCGTTTATTAGAAAAAGAAAAATTATTAGATTCAATTGAATTTCCTCCATTACGGGAACTGGATCCACGAACTCAACAAGAATTAACGATCGAAAAATATAAAGAAATTTGTGTAACCTTTCTCGATCAATCAGATGATGTATTAGCAAATTTTGAAGAAGAAATATATAAGCTGGAAAATTATAATGAAAAGTCACTTCTTCAACGATATAAACAATATCTCAATTTATATGAAACGTTACAAGATGAAATTATTACGATGTTATCGGTCGTTAATGATTTTGAGGAAACTACAAAAAGAGCTTTGTATACAAAAACACAATTTCAACAATTACAGGAAATTGTTAGAAGTATCAAAAAGATAAAAAAAGATTGGCAAGCATTATCATCCAAAACAAAGACGGAAGATAGCCCAACCGCTTTAGAAGAACTGAATCAAATGATTGGTTTAGCTGATGTAAAAAAACGGATTGAACGATTTTATGAATATATTAAGTATCAAAAAAGTCGAAAAGAAGCCGGATTTAAAGTGGTCGATGAAATGAGCTTGAACATGGTTATCTTAGGAAATCCAGGGACTGGTAAAACAAAATTAGCTCGACTGTTTGCAAAAATATATTTTGAACTCGGTATTCTACCACGAGAAGAAGTAATTGAAACAAATCGGGCTCAGCTTGTCGGCTCTTATGTTGGACAAACGGAAGAAAATGTACGAAAAATTGTTGAAAAAGCAGTCGGTGGCGTGTTATTTATCGATGAAGCTTATAGTTTGAAACGGGCTGGTCAATCAGGGAATGATTATGGACAAACTGCCATAGATACTTTAGTTTCTTTAATGACAAGTAAAGAATACGGAGGTAAATTTTCCGTTATCATGGCAGGATATCCTGAGGAAATGAGACAATTTTTAGATGCAAACCCTGGTTTGCGGAGCCGATTTCCCCAATCTAACATGATTGAACTACCTGATTATTCACTTGATGAATTAATTAAAATCGGCGAGAAGATTGCCTTTGATAATGAATTTTTATTAACGATGGATGCAAAAAAAGAACTCGCGTATTTAATTGAGCACGAAAGAGTGGATTCGACTTTCGGAAATGCGCGTGCTGTTCAAAATTTAATTATGGATGCTATTTTTCGCAAAGGAACAAGAAATGAACCAAATATTCCTGAACTATTTCGCTATTCAATACTTGTAAAAGATGATTTTCGTTCAGAGGTAAGCCATATTCATAATACAAAGTCTCCAATGGAAAAGTTGGATGAGCTAATCGGTTTGCAGGAAGTAAAAGAAGCAGTTCAAACTTATATTTCCTTTGTAAAGATGCAAAAAATTAGACGAGAACAAGGTTTTCCTTCTGTTCCTATTCAATTACATTCGGTATTTACTGGAAACCCTGGCACTGGAAAAACAACAGTAGCGAAAATTTATGCCGAATTATTGAAGGAAGTTGGTATTTTAAAACGAGGACATCTTGTGGTTGCGGGACGGGCAGATTTTGTTGCTGGATATGTTGGTCAGTCTGCAATTAAAACGAAAAAGAAAATACGGGAAGCATTAGGTGGCGTTCTTTTTATCGACGAAGCCTATTCGTTATTTAGAGAAAATAATGCAGATTATGGAAAGGAAGTTGTCGATACAATTGTTGAGGAAATGACTAAACATAAGGAAAACTTAGTGATAATTTTAGCCGGTTATCCGAATGAAATGGAGATTTTATTAGAAAGTAACCCAGGATTAAAGTCACGCTTTAAAAAGTTTTTCCATTTTAACGATTACTCAACAGAAGAATTAATACAAATTATGCAATTATTTGTTAAACGATATTCTTACAGTTTAGATGAAGATGCAATAGATTACTTGCGTGATGAAATAACAAAGAACCCTCCAAAAGGAAATGGACGCTTTGCGGAAAATTTAATTCATGAAGCAATCCAACAACAAGCTGTACGTTTGATGAAACAAGAGCTCCCATTAGAAGCTAATAATGAAGTAAATCGCTTGATCAAAGACGATATTATAGAAAGTATAAAAATACTACAAAAGGGAGAGTAGACAAAGATGATCATCAATGAAACGAGTATAAAGGTTAGATATGCTGAAACAGACCAAATGGGAGTTGTATATCATGCAAATTATTTAATATGGATGGAAATTGGTCGAACTAATTTCATTGAGGATCTCGGTTTTAAGTATGCGGATCTAGAAAAAGATGGGATACTAGCACCGGTACTTGAAATAAACGTCTCATACAAACAGGCATGTAAATACGGTGAAACCGTCACAGTAAAAACATGGTTAGACCATTATGATGGTTTAAGAATTAGATATGGATACGAGATTTATAAAGAATCTGGAGAATTAGCGTTTACCGGTACGTCAAGTCATGTTTGTGTTAAAAAAGAGAGTTTCCGTCCAGTTTCTATTCGAAAGACACATCCAGAATGGCATGAGGCATATATAAACGCATTGAAAAAGTAAAGTATTATGTACAATTTTGGATTGGAGGACTATCATGGCGTTTGGGATTACAAGAAAAGAACTCATCGAATGGAAACGAAAAATTGACGCGGGAGAGATTGCCTTTTTAACCCATTATTGGTATGATGAACGTTTCCCAAATGCAAAGACAGTAACGAAAGTGGGCTGTAATGATTTAAATAAGTTAGTTCAATGGGGTAAAAAATACGGTTTAAAAAAGGAATGGATTGATTATCGAGCAGAAGGTTATTCACATTTTGATTTAATCGGTGAATGGGAAATACGAATATTGAAAGCAGAAGGTCGATTCGATTCTTCTCGTTTTTTTCAAAAAGCAAAAGACAGTTGACGAGTCTTTTGCTTTTGTACTATCTATCGAACTAATTTTCATCCAATGCTCTTTATAGACTATATTATCATATATACTCTGTTTATATTTGTAAAATTTGCAAATATATATAAAATTGGTATTATTATTGTATAGTATATATAGGGGGAAGGATTGGCTAAAGTGAAAAATGTTCGAACAGCTATACTAATTTTAGTCGTATTATTTATTGCAGGTTGTAGTCAAGATCAAGCAGTAAATTCTAGCAAGGCAGAACAAGAAGAGTCAGTAGATGTTAATGAACAATTAAATGTGGAATTAATTTTACCTGAAAAAGCGAAAGTTGGGGAATCGATAGAAATTAAAGCTCTTGTTACGCAAGGGAATGAAGCGGTAGATGATGCGCACGAAGTAGTATTTGAAATTTGGAAGGAAGAAGAGAAAGACCATAGTGAGATGATGGATTATACGGAATATGAGGAAGGGTATTATTCCATAAAAATATCACTTGATGAACCAGGTGTATATCATATTCAATCCCACGTAACAGCTAGAGGAATGCATATTATGCCTGTAAAACAAGTAGTAATTGAAGAAGAGTAAAACAAGAGGGCTCCTAAAAAGGAACCCTCTTGTTTATTTAATGGGCTAATTATTTCTTCTTTTTTCCTTGTTGTTTATTACGATCTTTACTAGATCCAGCGGCTTCTACTTCTGGTACAGGTTTAATTGGATATAATTTTCTAGTTAAATATGTTTGACCGATTAAGAATATTCCACTCACTGCCCAATATAAAGATAAGGCAGAAGCTGTAGCCATTGAGGCAATGAAAATCATAACAGGTGATAGGATGCCCATCATCTTCTGCATGGCTTGTTGTTGCTTCATTTGTTCTTCTGATTGACCTGGCATTGCATTCATTTGTGGCATCATCGCCATTGTGACTTTAAATTGAAAGTAGTATGCAATACCTGCAATTATCGCCATTATAATATCTGTTTGCCCTAAATCAAACCATAAAAATTGATGATGTCGGATTTCGTCTGATAAGCGAATGGCATAATATAAGCCCATCCAAATTGGAATTTGTAGTAAAATAGGTAAACATCCCATATTTAAAGGATTAAAATTATGTTTTTGATAAAGAAGAAGCATTTCTTGTTGTATTTTCATTTGTTCTTCTTTTGTCTTCGCTTTTTTCAAGCGCTTTTGGATTTCTTCCATTTCTGGTCGCATAATCTGCATTTTTTCACGCATAATGACTTGTTTTTTTGCCATATTTAATGCAAAAGGAAGAAGTAGAGTCCTTAAAATAATGGTGATAACGATAATGGCAATTCCATAACTATTACCGAAAAATTCACCTAATGTTTTTAATATAATAATAAAAGGTTGGACTAATAAATCATGGAACCAATGTCCCTCGGTCTCCGCTGCAGCGCATCCAGATAGTGTGAAAACAGCTGCTAAGAGTAAGATTACTAACATTAATTTTTTATATTTATTCAAGATTATTCCTCCTCTAAGCATACATTTTTCATTTTTGCCACAATAGAAGAAGAATAATCATAATCTTCATCTTCATTTTTTCGTTCTAAACGTCTGATTGTTTTCGGCAACCATGAAATCGTTTGTTGTGCAAATTCAATTCTATAATCATTTTTAATCGGTCCTTGCGTTATATACATTTGTTGTAAGCTCTTTGATTGAGTTTGCTGATAGGAAAAAGCATGGAAACATGAATAACTCACAGCTAAAAACAAATAAATAAATAAGCTTACATATGTCGTATAAATCGTGATCTCTAAAACACTATCGATTATCAAATCATACATCTTTTTTACTCCCTAATGCTCCATAAAATTACAATTACAAACGATTACAATTTTATATGAAGTGATTCTATTAAGTCAAGTTTGAGAAAGAATAGATTCAATTTTTTCTTCTAAACTTTTACAATCTATCATATCTATTAGTAAAGAGTAGACTAATAGGTGGGATAAAATGAGAATAATCGTTAAAGTAACATTTTTAGCCATATCTGTATTTGCGATCATTGGAACGATTGTTGCTAGTCAAACGAGTTTGTTTTTTTCTATCATACTAGATGATGGGTATAATGGTAAAGTTGAATCCAATATTTTTATGAGAATGGTGGCAGCTGAAAATCATTATTTTTCACAAAACCTTGAAGCGGATGGAGAAAATCTATTATCAAATGTAATTAAAGTTGCTACTAATATTAATATTAAAGACGTTCGAAGTTTAATTTATGATGAAATTCCAGGTTTATATTCAATGACATCCGAAATAATTGTAGCGGGTGAGGGAGCTGACTTTACGAATCTCCCTATTGAATCTTCTCCACCATTAGAGGAATTGTTAAAAGACCGTGAAGTAAATGAAGATAGTTTAGGGGAAATTAAAGATCGTTCTCCTAACCCACCCGTTGAAAGACCTGAAAAAAATACAGTATTTATTTATCACTCTCATAATCGGGAGTCATTTAATCCGCACTTAAAAGACTCTGGACAAACTTCGAATGTTCAACATAAAGAAGTGAATGTTACAATGGTTGGGGAACGCTTAGGAAATAAATTATTAGAACATGGTATTGGAACAGTAGTTGATAAAACAGATATCGCTACCATATTAAATAAACGAGGCTGGAAGTTTGGAAAGTCCTATGAAGCTTCGAGAGAAGTCGTGGTTGAAGCTCTAGCGGAAAATGATGATTATGTTTATTTGCTGGATATTCATAGGGATAGTGCCCCACGTAAAAGTACGACTACAACAATAAACGGTGAAACCTATGCACGCTTATATTTTGTAATCGGTGCTAGTCATCCAAACTATAAAGAAAATGAGAAGTTCGCCAATGAGCTACATCAAAAATTAGAAGAAAAATATCCAGGCTTGTCAAAAGGGGTTTATAAAAAGAGCAAAGCAGGAGGTAATAACGGTATTTATAACCAAGACCTTTCACCAAATTCCGTAGTCATTGAGATCGGCGGGGTAGATAATACATTAGATGAATTATATAATACAGCAGATGTTTTAGCAGAGGTATTTGCTGAATATTATTGGCAAAATAGTGATGCCCTTGAAGTATCAGGAACTGGCGAAAAATAGGAAAAAGCGGAAAGCAAATACTTTCCGCTTTTTTCATTTTATTTTAATTATGTTTTTCATTATAAGACAGTTATAACCATTTAACTTTTGGCTCCGTTTTATCCCTAATTCGCTTTATGTTAGCTCGGTGTCGATAAATAATAAATCCTGCCAACAATAAGACAACAATAATAAAGATAGGATCCATTGTAAAAATCGAATAGATAATGGCGACAACTGCGGCTACTATAGATGAAAGTGATACATATTTTGATAAGTATAGGGAAATTAAAAATGCAGCTATTAAAATTAGGAAAAAGATCGGGTCGTAATAAAGCATTACACCACCGGAGGTTGCAACCGCTTTACCACCACGAAAACCAGCAAAGATTGGAAACATATGACCAACTACTGCAAAAAGACCGATCAAAAGTATATGTATGTTCCATTCCATTCCTAAACCAAAGTAGCCAAATAAAGATGGAAGAGCTGTAGCTAAAGTGCCTTTTAAAATGTCCATAATCATAACAACGATACCAGCTTTGACTCCTAAAACACGGAACGTATTTGTTGCTCCTAAATTCCCGCTACCATGTTCTCGTATATCCGTTTTATAAAAAGATTTACCAATTAATAGTCCCGATGGTATGGATCCAATTAAATACGATAACATAATGATAATTGCAGTGATCATTTCTTTTACCTCGCTTTATATTACAATATCTTACAATATCAACAACTAGATTATACATAATGATACACTAAAATTATAGAAGAAAAAAGATAATGATAATGATTTTAATCTGTTCAATTAAGAAATGAATACATTTTATATTATTATTCGTAGAAATAGGCTGACAAGTTATGTCAGCCTCATCGGAACAAAATTATAATATATCTAAATTAATGAGGAGAGCAAGAGCGATCTGTAATAAAATTTGCAGGTTTAATGCAATGTTTGTATCCGTAGTGTGTACTTTTACATCTCGTGAATTTTCGATGATTGTTTTTTGAATGTTAACTTGTTTAATACCTGTTGATTGGAAAATACTTTGTTTAACTTCTTCTGCATCTTCACTAGATAGAATTGAGATTTCAATAACAGCCGTGATAAATGCGTTTAATGAAGCTACAAGTGAAAGTGCTAACTTTGTATCAGTTGTTTCGACATCAACATCACAAGAATCTTTAATAAAAATCCATTCCTCGGAAAATTGGAACTCTTTAACTTTTTGAACATTTTGTTGATCAACATCTTCATTATCTTTAAAGCAAAGACTCATAGGATGAACACTATTAGGATCTAGGGCATTCCATCTATTATTATTATTCGTATTATCTATTTTTGCTCTATAAACCTCTTGATTCATTTTCTCATTCCTCCTTTTTGCATTTACTATAAAATATGCTTTTTTGATTGGATTGCAAGGGACAACTTACCGAAGTCTTCTGCCCCTTTTTGTTCTTTTTGCCTTGTTTTCGTCCTTATCTATTTCTTCTACAGCAGGTAATTCGGGTTGTCCAGACGCTTTTAAAAACTGATTTACTTCATTTTGTAATTTATTGAAGATTTTTCGAATTTGTTTTTTATCTTCTGACGTTAAATTATTATTCACTTTTGCCTTATGTTTCTCTAAAGCCTTTTTTACTACCAGATTTACTAAATCTTTTTGTGAATCTGGTAATTTTGTTCTTTTGTTATTCAATTCATTCACCCTTCCTTTCTTCTTGATAATTTACTTTATGTATAAGATGGATTTATTGTGTAGACAAGTGCATATGAAATGCATAGTAAAATCATGAAGTCTTGTAAAGTTTTTGAAAAGCCTATAAATATATAGTATGATGAAGCTAATTACAAAAGGTTATATTTGAATGGAGGGAAATTCTATGGTTCAGAATCCTACATTAGAAGAGATGGGGGAAATATTGAAAAATGCAAAACGCATTGCCGTAGTCGGTTTAAGCAATAATCCGGAAAGAACGTCGTATCAAGTTTCCAAAGCGATGCAAGATGCCGGCTATGAAATTATTCCAGTTAATCCTGTTATCGATGAAGCTTTAGGTGTTAAAGCAGTTAAATCTTTAAAGGATATAGATGGCCACATTGATATTGTGAATGTGTTTCGCAGAAGTGAATATTTACCTGAAATCGCAAAAGAATTTGATGAAGTCGATGCAGATGTGTTCTGGGCACAACAGGGAGTTGTAAATGAGGAAGCATATCAATTTTTAAAAAATAAAGGTTATACCGTTATAATGGATGCATGTATAAAAGTAATTCACGCATTAACAAAGGATAAATCTTAAACGAGAAGATGAAGCAATTGGCATTTTGCTGATTGCTTTTTATATTTCTCAAATTTACGGTAAAGGACTATAAAAGTATGCTGAATGTCAATGCAATGTGGACAAAAGCTGAAATAACAGTTTATAATGAAATGGATACAAACGAACGTTCTATTATTTATTCAAGTCGACAAGGATGTTTGTTTCCTTTATAATTAGCATTACTTTGATAGTTGAAAGGGGAATGGTTGTGGCAAATTTTCAACCAACAGAATATAATGATGATTCTATCCAGGTCCTGGAAGGCCTTGAGGCAGTTCGAAAACGGCCAGGAATGTATATTGGTAGTACGGATGCAAGAGGACTGCATCATTTAGTTTATGAAATTGTCGATAATGCTGTCGATGAAGTTCTTTCTGGATTTGGTGATCACATTATCGTCAAAATACATAAAGATAATAGTATTACTGTCATCGATCATGGTCGAGGAATGCCGGTCGGAATGCATAAATCTGGCAAACCTACACCTGAAGTGATTTTTACAGTATTACATGCTGGCGGGAAATTTGGACAAGGTGGTTATAAAACGAGCGGGGGTCTACATGGTGTAGGCGCATCTGTTGTAAATGCTTTGTCCGAATTTTTAGAGGTTACCATTAAAAGAGATGGTTATATATATAGACAACGGTTTGAAAATGGCGGTAAACCGGTTACAACATTAGAAAAACTAGGAAAAACGAAGGAAACAGGAACGACGATCCATTTTAAACCTGATGCATCAATTTTTTCAACTACGGTTTTTAATTATGAATTGCTAAGTGAAAGATTACAAGAATCTGCATTTTTATTAAAAGGATTAAGAATCGATATAATGGATGAACGCGAAGATAAATCGGCGGTCTTCCAATATGACACAGGACTAGAAGCATTTATAAAATTTTTAAATGAAGATAAAGAGGCGCTTCATCCAGTTGTTAGTTTTGAAGGCAAACAAAATAATATCGAGATTGATTTTGCTTTTCAGTTTCATGATGGTTATTCGGAAAATATGTTATCTTTTGTCAATAACGTTCGGACAAATGATGGCGGAACCCATGAATCAGGTGCAAAATCTGCTATAACGAAAGCATTTAATGAATATGCTCGACAAATGAACTTGTTAAAAGAAAAGGATAAAAATTTAGATGGAGCTGATGTTAGAGAAGGGCTTTCCGCTATTATTTCGGTTCGAATTCCAGAAGAGATTCTTCAATTTGAAGGACAAACGAAAGGGAAACTGGGCACAAGTGAAGCCAGAACTGCTGTTGAATCTTTTGTCATGGAACAGTTATCGTTTTATCTGCAAGAGAATACAGAAATTAGTACGATGCTTGTAAAAAAAGCTATAAAAGCACAGCAAGCACGTGAAGCAGCAAGAAAAGCGAGAGAAGAAGCCAGGTCTGGAAAAAAACGAAAAAGATCAGAAACACTTTTATCAGGTAAACTTACTCCTGCCCAATCGAAAAATCCAAATAAAAATGAACTCTTCTTAGTTGAAGGGGATTCTGCTGGCGGTTCGGCAAAACAAGGAAGAGACCGTCGTTTTCAAGCTGTATTACCTTTAAGAGGTAAAGTAATCAATACAGAAAAAGCAAAACTTGCAGATATTATGAAAAATGAAGAAATAAATACGATTATTTATACAATTGGAGCGGGAGTCGGGGCAGATTTTAATATTGAAGAATCGAATTACGATAAAATTATTATTATGACCGACGCGGATACGGACGGTGCGCATATTCAAATTTTGCTATTAACGTTTTTCTATCGATATATGAGACCGTTAATTGAAGCAGGTAAAGTCTATATTGCTATGCCTCCTTTATATAAAATAAGTAAAGGTAGTGGAAAAAAAGAACAAATTAAATATGCTTGGACCGATGAAGAATTACAGCAAGTCCTTAAACAATTTGGCAAAGGCTATGTCATTCAAAGATATAAAGGGTTAGGTGAAATGAATGCTGAACAATTGTGGGAGACAACAATGAACCCGGAAACAAGAACATTAATTCGCGTTCGAATTGATGATTTTACTCGTGCAGATCGGCGAATCACGACATTAATGGGTGATAAAGTAGAACCGCGTCGAAAATGGATTGAATCGAATGTGGATTTTGGTATGGAGGAAGAAGGAAGTATATTAGACAATCAAAACTTCCAAATTGAGCAGTTTAATGCAAATGAGGTGAACGAATAATGTCTGCAAAAAAAGAAGAACATTTAATTGAAATGCCTCTGGAAGATGTATTTGGTGATCGATTCGGTCGCTATAGTAAATATATTATCCAAGATCGTGCACTACCTGATGCAAGAGATGGGCTAAAGCCTGTACAACGTCGTATCTTATATGCGATGCATATTGCTGGTAATACGTCTGAAAAGCCTTTCCGTAAATCAGCTAAAACTGTTGGTAATGTAATCGGTAACTATCACCCACATGGTGATTCATCAGTATACGAAGCGATGGTTCGACTCAGTCAAGATTGGAAAATGCGCAATGTTTTAATCGAAATGCATGGAAATAACGGTAGCATAGACGGTGATTCTCCTGCAGCTATGCGTTATACAGAGGCAAGACTTTCTAATATTAGTACGGAACTATTGCGTGACATTGAAAAAGAGACCGTTGATTGGGTTCCAAACTTTGATGATACCGAAGAAGAACCTGTGGTTTTACCAGCACGTTTACCTAATTTGTTATTAAATGGTTCAACAGGCATTTCCGCTGGATACGCAACGGATATTCCTCCTCATAATTTAGGAGAAGTGATTGATGGAGCGATTTACCGTATGCAACATCCCAACTCCACGGTTGATGATTTAATGAAAATTATTAAAGGTCCTGACTTTCCAACTGGTGCAATTATCCAAGGAATTGATGGGATTAAGAAGGCTTATGAAACCGGTCGCGGTAAAATCATTATCCGTGGTAAAGCAGAAATCGAAAAAATGCGTGGGGGAAGGGAACAAATTGTTATTTCCGAAATTCCTTATGATGTTAACAAGGCACAAATGGTAAAGAAAATTGATGAAATCCGAATAGACAAAAAGGTCGAAGGAATTTCTGAAGTTCGTGATGAAACAGATCGGACAGGGTTACGGGTTGTTGTTGAGTTAAAAAAGAATGCTGATAGTATAGGAATTTTAAACTATTTATATAAAAATACGGATCTTCAAGTAACATATAATTTTAATATGGTTGCGATTTACAATCGTCGTCCAAAATTAATGAATCTTCTAAATCTACTAGATGCTTATATTGCTCATCAAAAGGATGTAGTAACGAAACGTTCACAATATGAATTACGGAAAGCAAAAGAAAGATTACATATTGTTGAAGGGTTAATTCAAGCCATTTCCATTCTTGATGATGTGATTGCTACGATTCGCGCTTCTAAAGATAAACGGGACGCCAAAAACAATTTAATTGAGAAATATGAATTTACAGAAGCACAGGCGGAAGCAATCGTTTCCTTGCAACTTTATCGTCTTACCAATACAGACATTACTCAATTACAAAAGGAATTAGATGAATTAAATAAATTAGTAGCTGAACTAAATGAGGTTTTGGCTAGTGAAGCGAAATTGGAAAAAGTAATTATAAAAGAATTGAGAGAAATTAAGAAAAAATATGCAGACGAAAGACGGTCAAAAATTGAGGAAAAGGTATCAGAACTAAAAATTAGTATTGAAACGCTTGTTGCAAGTGAAGATGTGATTGTAACGGTTACGAAAGATGGCTATGTAAAAAGAACTAGTTTACGTTCTTATAGTGCTTCAAGTATTGATGACTATAGTATGAAAGAAACTGACTATTTACTTGCATCTTATGAAATGAATACGATGGATGTAGTGCTGTTATTTACAAATAAAGGAAATTATCTATATATACCTGTTCATGAATTGCCAGATAAACGTTGGAAAGATATGGGACAACATATCTCCACATTACGTTCGATTGAAAGTGAAGAACAGATTATTTCGATTATACCAGTAAAGGATTTTGAAAAACCGAAGTATTTATTCTTTGTAACGAAACATGGGATGGTAAAGAAATCTGAATTACGTTTATATCAAGCACAACGCTATACGAAACCGTTAATCGCAATGAATTTAAAACCGGATGATGTGCTTCTCGATGTTCATCTCATTGACGGTCATGAAGAAATATTTTTGAGTACTTATCTAGGTTATGGGCTACGTTTTCTCAGTGAGGAAGTAAATCCAATCGGCGTTCGTGCAGCAGGTGTTAAAGGAATTAATCTTAAAGATGACGATTATGTGACTGCTGGAAAAATAATTATAGACCCAATAAATGAGTCAATTGTGTTAGCGACACAACGTGGTTCAGTGAAACGTATGGCTATAGAAGAATTCGATATTTTATCGCGAGCAAAACGCGGCTTACTTATGTTACGCGAACTGAAAGCAAACCCTCACCGGACGATCGGTTTTGTTATTGCAAAAGAGGATGAAACAATTGAAATAATATCTCAAAAAGAGATGAGGGAACAAATTGAGGTAAGAAGTTTAAGAAAAAATGATCGTTACTCCAATGGATCATTCTTTATTGATGAAGAAGAAGCGGGAAGTGTGATAAAAATTCACAAATTGATAGAAGAACCGGTTAAACTAGAAATGGAAAAAGGCATTGATCATCGTGATACAGAATAACCATTTATAAAATTCTGATGATAAAGCTGGCAAAAGTAGAATGAACAATTCTAAGTTCTGACTTTTGTCAGCTTTTTTTATCAATTATTCGGTTATTCGGTAAACAACGACAATTGGATTATTGTTAGTTTGAACTTTTGTAAAATATTTTTCGGTTGACAAATTTAGTAAAAAATAGTATATTAATATATTTTGTTCAAATTCTAATAATGTGTTATAATATAATTATTAACGCTAGGAGGGATACGATTGTTTAAAGTTGGTGAAAAAGTTTTTTATCCTATGAACGGTGTTGGAATTGTTGAGGCAATCGAAGAAAAAGAAGTGCTTGGAAAAGTACAAACCTACTACTTGATTCAAATACCAGCTAGTAATATGAATGTCATGATACCTGTTGATAAAGCTGCAAAATTAGGCTTAAGACCGATTACCGATAAAAATACTTTACAACAAATTTTATCAGAATTACCGTATAAAGATATTGATATCGATGTTCCGTGGAAGGACAAATATCAATTGATCATGGAAAAAATTAAAGGTGGAGACATAAAAGACAATTGCTTAATTTATAAATATTTAATGGAAAAAAATAAAGAAAAACCTCTAAACGCAAACGAAAAATCACTATTAACAAAAGTACATGGATTTTTAATAAAAGAAATTAGTATGAGTCAGAACATTAGTGAAACTGAAGCAGAAAAGTTACTTCTTGTTTAGTACAAGAAATTAAATAGTTGAAATCAATCACTATTATAAATAAAAGATTTTCCGAATCCTTAGGTTGAACAACTGGTTTAACCTTATTTTTTTTGCCCGAAGTTTCTGTTCCGTGTCAAAACTGAGTAATTTTACATATAATATAATACTAATCATCTATATTGATACGGAAAGGGGTAATGGGATGAAAAATTTGGAGTTATCTAACATTAGTATTACGATATTACCTCCAGCAACAGCCTCACGCCCTGTGGATGGAAGACGATATACCCTCATCCATACAAAACATTCAAATGATTTACACCTTTCAATCGGAGATCGTTTTGATAATCATAAGTATTCGGAAGAAGATCGTAAAATTTTAGCATTTTGGACATATCAATCTGGTTTTTATTTAATAACTGTTACGATGAATCTAGACGATCATCTTGATGGAATGACTGTAGAAGAACGGAACGACAAGATCGAAAAGTATTTAACCATTATCGTTTTAGGCGATATAAAATTTTATAAAGATTTTCCGTGGTTGTTAGATGCACCGATTTATGTAAAGGTTGATTCCGATTTAGAGCAATATAAACAGCCGAAATACTTCAGTACACCTAGAAAATTGTTATTAAAGTATAAAAGATCATCTAGTTTATTTGTATAACATGCATATGAACGTAACGATATATTATAACCTTCAGATTTCTACTGAAGGTTGATATTTTTAA
Source organism: Pallidibacillus thermolactis (assembly GCF_025660415.1). Lineage (NCBI taxonomy): Bacteria > Bacillati > Bacillota > Bacilli > Caryophanales > Bacillaceae > Pallidibacillus > Pallidibacillus thermolactis. The sequence continues at coordinate 20,660 of NZ_JAOUSE010000011.1, read as the reverse complement.
TTTGATATCAGTAATTGCTTTTGATCACATATAAAGGGTCGCACCAAAAAGGATCTTTCAGATGGCGAAAAAAGTTTATGGTGGCATTTTAGGATTGCAAGAAGTAGTTAAAAAAGAATGGTGTGATCAGTATTCATGTTGCTATAAAGAACTGTTCAAACCGACTAAAAAAGCATTCTATAACGTTTGTAGAAGACTGTTATTACCTGGCGTCAAACGAATGTATGTTCGTAATCTATTGGAATCGATTTGAGTTGTTAGAGAGGAATATTCTAAATAATAACATTATGTAAACTAAGCAAAATAAAACAATTAGTTATATGTTACATACATTATGAAGCAGTTAAGCGAACTTAAACTTAAATAGAATAAAAATTTTGTCCATACGGATAGAAATTTAGAAAAAGAGAGATAAGATATATAAAAAGAAATCCAGAATCAAAATTAAAATTTATGATTCTTTGAGATCGTTTTAATTTTAATAAAAATTGTTTTATTAAAATAGATTATAATTCATATCTGTGTAAATTTCTTTCATCTCAAAATATCAAGTATACTTCATTAATGAGAAAATTTTATTCTTTCTTTATTCCACTTCCTATAATTTATGTTATGTTAACTAAAAAATAAATTAAAATATCTAAAGCTTCTTAATCCCTTTCCCCTTTTGTTTAAGTAAAAATAGCATTATTTATTGTGTCAATTATTTTGCCTCTCGCATATCATATGTTGTTCATGAAATGAATTATTTTGCTGGAGGAGTCACGATGAAGGTTTTTCATTTTTATATTGGGAAAGAAATTGTACTAAGTCAGTTTTTAGCCAATGCACCATCTGTTGGTGAAGCGATTAAAATTAAAGGTCGTAAAGGAAAAATTCTCCAAGTAAGTGAAATTGATGATCGAACTGTAGCTGTGATGGTTGAATTGGATAAAGTGAAAAAACGGAGCACTTCCTCCCTAAACTCTAAACGGAAAAGATAGAATAACAATCTTCCCGTGATAAACTAATATTTTTTTGTCGTTATTGAGCGAAGCGGATTTAAAGATATGACCTTAAGCCATATGAACATCTAGTCATTTGCAAGGCTTAAGGTTAAATTATTCTTTCGTTTTTTACAGCTCCACTTTCAATTGAGCATTCGATTACCGATTGAATTCAAAAAGTAGAATATGACCGAAGATAAAAAACTAATGAAAAAATAAATAATTAATAGCAATAGGTTAAAATGATTGTCAAAAATAAAGTTGAAAGCTAATGCTAATATGATACCGCTATATAGTTGAAATTTGATAATATTTAACCGACTTAATTTGTACTTTAAGTTTAAACCATCAATAAAAAAACTAATTGGAAAAAACCAAATAATAAACAAAGGTAATAAGTAAAGAAAAATTCCGAGTAATCCATCAAGAAAGTGAATGAGTAAATGGTTTTCTGCATTCCCTAAAGGTATAATAATCAAATTAAAAAGAAGACTGGCTCCAAAACAGGTGACGATTGCAATTAAAATTTTTTCTATATAATATGAGATTTTACGAAATTTCATAGCCATCTTCCTTTTCATTCAAATAATCGTAATCTAAGCTTAGAACAAAATTTATATATCTACAAGATTACAAAAATCGTTTGCGCACTTCAGGTTTTGGAACGATGCATGTCTTCTTTTTTCCAAACCATTTATAACGGTTATTTGCTATAAATTGATACATTGTTTCAATTACGATTAACCGATTTAGTTTCTCTGAAACATCATATCTTTTTAATAACTTTTGTCCTCTCTCACTTTTTAATGATGCAAAGGAAAAATAAAATAATGGCTCCCACTCTCGAACCTTCTTTCTAAAAACCTATTTTCGTGCATTTTTAGTATCTGGTCTTTCTTAATCCCTGAATTAAGCAAATAAAATTACACCGAATAATAATATTATGTAAACTAATTGATTATTGTCCTCTTCCCCTTTCTTATTAACATTAAATATAAAAAATAACTTTATATAATCATTTTGATTTCTTTAGTTTTAAACTTTCCCACTATTCAATTCTTCCTTCAATCTTGTCATACCTATACTTTACTAATCATATAATTAAAAAATTATGAATATATTTACAGAATATTATATTTTTTAAAAAAATACAACCAAAAACCCCCCAATACGAGGAAAAGATCTTACGTATTGGGGGAATGTAAATTATACTTTACTACCTATTAAAATATCAACGTCAACGGTAATCTTCGCTGAACCTTTTCTTAAAAACTGGTCAATTTTGTTTTCATCTATACCCCATGTTAATGGGGTCATCATTACAAGTGCTTTTATTGCATCTTTATTTAGTGTTACCATATATTTTACAGTTTCCTGATGTAACAGTTGCGTTCTTTCTTTAAAATGACGAATGATATCATCATTTGAATACAATTGTTTTTCTGAATCGTTATAAAAGAATGTCCTTACTTCTTTTAAATAATCACTCCTTGGGACAACTTTAATAAGGATGCCATCATCATGAAGTATACGGTTAAACTCTTGATAATTCGATGGTGATAAAATATTTAAAATAACATGAAATGATTTGTCTCGAAAAGGAGTATTTGCCAAATCAGCTACACACCAAACAAGTTTTGGATAATATTTGGCTGCAACTAATATTCCTTCCTTTGCTATATCAATACCAACTCCATTTACATCTTTACCAGCATCAACTAATAATTTTCGAATCTTTGCTAAATGAGAGCCGTCACCACTACCTGTGTCTAAAATCGTTAGTTTGTTTTGATTTGTATAGGTTTCAATAAACTCATAAATTTTTGAAATTACGGGTTCGAAAAATGAGTGTTCCCCCATTAAATATTTGCGTGATTCAAATAATTGTTTATCATACTTCGTTTTTGTCGGAGTTATAAGTAAATTTAAATATCCTTGTCTTGCTAAATCAAAACTATGATTTTTTGAACATTTAATACTTTTTAATTCCGCAACATACATAGAACTGCCACATATTGGACATTGAAAAATATTCACATAACTCTCCACTAATGTTGCACTTTGTTCTCGTTTTGACAACTTCTCCACCTCAATTAAGATTCTGATACTGGCTTCCCAGCTTCGACTAACATTTTATTTCTAATAAAAGGAATTGTTCCGAAGAACATGACAAGTCCTGTACCAATTAGCAGCCATTCAATTTTAATATAATCTGAAATTGGTCCGAATATTAACATTCCTAAAGGCATCATTGATGTTGAAATCATATTCATTACACCAAATACTCGACCTAAATAATCGCCGTCTACTTTTTCTTGTAAAAGGGTCATTGCTGGAGTATTTAATATCGGCATAGATATACCGGCAATTCCCATTAATAGTAAGTAGATCCAAAAGAATGGAACGATACCGAGTGCAAACGTACAGAAGCCAAACACAAATAATGAAAATCCAATAGTGTGAATTTTGTTTTTAAAACCACCCCATGAAGCAATCACAATACCACCAAGTATCATGCCAATAGCAAAAGCCATTTCAATTGCGGTTAATCGCCACACATCTTCACCAAAGCTTCTGGCAACTTGCAATGGGGTTAAAAAAGAAACGGGTGCTAGCAAAATAAAGAATATAGCTAAAAAGGCAAATAGTTGTTTTAAAAAAGCGTGATTTTTAATGTAAGTTAGGCCGAGTTTCATGTCGGCAAAATAACTAATTTTTTGGATTTCTTTTGCTTTTTCATGTGCTGGTATTCGTAGAAATAATATTAACACACTAATTGCCAATATAGCAGTGATGACATCAATAAAAAATATCATCTCAATCGTTGTTATCGAATATAAGGCACCACTTACCATTGGTGAAATTAAGGTAACGACTGCTTGAATACTCCCATTTGCACCATTAACTTTAGTTAATTTATCTTTAGGAATAAATTGCGGTAATATGGCTCCGATTGCGGGTCCTTGAATACCGGCTCCTAATGCTCGTATAGCTGAAACTAAAAATAATGGCCACATCGCTTCGTATCCAGAGAGAAAAAGAATAGCAAGGAATAACGTTACCGCAGCAATTATACCGTCGGCTACAATGATTAAAAACTTTCGATTATATCGATCTGCCCACACTCCACCAAATGGCGACAAAATGAATGTTGGGATAAAACCACATATAATATAGATCGTCATCATAATCCCTGATTGAGATTGTAATGTAATATACCAGAGTATGGCATATTGTACGAGTGATGAGCCAAAAAGGGAAAGTGTTTGACTTCCAAGGAAAATAACTGCGTTACGTTTCCATTTGGACATTAATTTTCCATCGGTTGTATTCATTAATTCACTTCCTCTATTTATATTTCGTTTTCTCCGATCTTTATCACAAATTCTTTATATTTTTCTAAGTCCTTTTGTTTACATTCCATTATTATTTTTGTACCGTTTTCCTCATAAGTTGTATCTTTAATATGCGCTACTTCATTGAAGTAAGATACGATATGACCTAAATGATATGGAATAAGCATTTCACATTGGATGTAATCTGTGAAAATAGATTGACAGATTAATTTTGCTAGCTCGTCAATTCCTTTGTTTTGTTTTGCAGATAGATAGATACGATTATCTTCAATTTTTGGATATGAAATACGAGCTAAATCCGCTTTATTATAAGCAAAAATTACTGGGATGTCAGTTACACCAATTTCAGTTAATGTCTCGTTAGTTACTTCAATAATCTTTTCATAATTAGGGTTTGCAATATCGACGACATGAATTAATAAATCCGCTTCCCTTACTTCTTCTAATGTCGAGCGAAAAGCTTTAACTAAATGATGTGGCAACTTACTTACAAAACCAACAGTGTCTGCCAGTAAAAATTGTTTATTATCTGGAAGAGATATTTGTCTGACTGTTGTATCTAATGTTGCAAATAACATATCTCTTTCAAATACTTTCTTTTTTGAATACGGATTATACTTGTCAATCATTGCATTCATAATCGTAGATTTACCGGCGTTCGTATATCCGACTAATGAAACAACTGGGAATTGATTTTTCTTCCGCTTTTTCCGTTGCGTTTCCCTTTGTTTTACAAGTTGATTCAACTCTTTTGATAGTTCTGCTATTTTCGTTTCAATTTTTCTACGATCTAGTTCAAGTTTTGTTTCACCGGCACCACGGTTTTTTAAACCCGCACCACCACCTTGTCTTCCCATTGAAACTCCTTGACCAACTAGCCGGGGAAGCATATATTTTAATTGAGCTATTTCCACTTGAAGTTTAGCTTCTTTTGTTTTTGCACGACTGGCAAAAATATCAAGAATTAACATTGTACGGTCAATTACTTTTGCTTCCGCCTCATCTTCCAATACTTGAATTTGTGAAGGTGACAGCTCGTCATTAAAAATGACTATTTCAGCTTGAACTTCATCAATTAATGTTTTCAATTCCTCCAGTTTTCCCCTACCAATATAATGGGCTTTATTAACTTTATCCAATTTTTGTGTTAGTTCACTTACCACATCATAATTGCAAGCGTAAGCAAGCTCATGTAGTTCCTGCATCGATTCGGTAAACTCGTCATCGTTACTGTTGTTGATATGAACTCCAACCACAACCGCTTTTTTCCTTACTTCCATCATTACAAACCATTCTCCTTTCAATAGCTAAAATATATGGGATTTTCTTGTGTCCTCCTTTTAAAGAGCAAAAAAATACACAGGCTTCTGCCTGTGCGATCGTTTGTAAATGGAAGTATATGATTCCCGTATAACATGAGTTACAAACATATTGTGAAAAGAACATAATAAATTTTTCATTCTATGCAATTTGTTAAAAAGCAAGAATGAAAGCGATTTGTATAATTTTATTCTTATCACAAAAAGAAGCAGGCGAAAATGCCTCCTTCACAGAAAACCGATATAAGGGCTTCCTAAAAAGGACAGACTACTCCCATCTACTCTGCATGCACAAACAGAGCCTTTGAACGTATTAAGTTCATTGTTCAAAGATTAGAAGCGTAGTCTGATTGAATGCACTAGGAAAACCCTCCTTTTATTAATTAATTGTAATATAGCATAAAAAATCTGGTCGATCAATAATATTTACTGACTTTATAAAATTGCAAGAAATAAATTCAGATCTTCTTTAAATTTGTAACTTCAACTGTATTATGTAATAGCCCTGCTACGATTAGAACTTCAAAATATCCTTCCGTACAGATGTCCACAGAAATTGGATGAATAATGATCGAAATGATCGTTATTTTTCAATATTGGCCATTATGTCCATCGTGTATCCACTCCAACCTATAAATTCCTTTCTTCTTTTTATTTTTAAAACGGAAAAAGAATAGGAATGATAATCACCATAACTACAGACATGATTAAAGTCAATGGTAAACCGACCTTGAAAAAGTCCATAAATTTATAATTTCCTGCGGTCATAACTAAAGCATTTGTTGGTGAAGAAAATGGTGTAGAAAAAGCCATACATGCTGCGACTCCTACTCCTATTAACATTGGATAGGGACTAACGCCCATTTCAATAGCTGCTTTCATTGCAATAGGTGCAAATAATACAGTAGTTGCTGTATTACTCATAATTTGACCGAAAATCGTAGCGGCAATATATAGTCCACCTAACACTCCGATTGGCCCAATGCCTCCTAAAAGAGCGATGATTCCATTAGAAATTAAAGTCATTCCCCCTGTATTTTCCAACGCCGTTGACCAAGGTAACATGGCGCCAATTAAAATAACAGATTGCCAATTAATTTGGCCGTAAGCATCGTCCATATTCCGTAAACACCCTGTTAAGACCATTAAAATTGCCGCGATAATAACAGAGACGACCGTAGGAAAAACATTAAAAATCATTAAGGTTACCATTAAAAGTAAAATGCCAGCTGCTACCGGAGCCTTTCCGCTCGCTGTTGCTTGAGAGGCAATTTCTGCAGGTTTCCCGACAACAACGACATCACTTGTGTCATTTGATAAAAATTCTATATCTTCCCACGAACCTTGTACTAACAGTGCATCGCCAAATCGGAGTCGTACGTCAGAAATATTTTCTGAGATAAATTTTCCTTTCCGATTTATACCAACGATATTTAAATTATATTTTTTGCGAAAGCTGGATTCAGATACTGTCTTATTTATTAATGTAGAATTTGGTTGTAATAATACTTCAACGACTCCAATTTTATTTGATACTAATTTTTCGTTTTCATCATGTTTTTGAATTTCTAAGTCAAAATCTACCGCGAATTTCGCAATTTGTTTCGGTGTTCCTTGCAAATATAAAATATCATTCGCTTCAATCTTACTGTTTGGTCCGGCCATCTCTTGATGAAGCGAACTTGGCAATAAATGTAAACCTTCATTCATTTTTCTTTCAATTTTCAAAACAACGAGGTGATAGTCAGTTGTTAATTTCAATTCTTTCAGTTTTTTATTAACAATCGATGATTGTTCTGGTACAAAAATCCGATGTATGTTTTCGGATAATTGATATTGTTGAATTAATGTGTTCGGCGTTAATCTTTTTTTATTTGATAATTGCTTTTGATAATCCTTAGGCATTAGCGAATTACGTACGAGCAATAAGTACGTAATACCAATGATAAATGCGATTATACCGATTGGCGTTATGCTAAAAAATCTAAGTCCTTCATAACCATTCGCCTCTAATGTTTGGTTAACTAAAAGATTGGTAGGAGTTGAAATAAGTGTCATAAATCCAGATAAATTAGCTGCAAATGCTAGTGGGATTAAAAACTTCGACGTACTCATTTTCATACTCATAGCAATTCCAATGACAATCGGTAACATAATTGCAACAGTGCCGGTATTGCTAATGAATGATCCCACAATTGCTACAACGATCATTAACAATATAAATAATTTTGTTTCATTATTCCCTGAAAAGCGTAATATAAATTGACTTCCTTTTTGTGCTAACCCTGTACGAAGAATACCACCGCCGACAACAAATAAACCAGCCAACATAATTACGGTTGAATTAGCAAACCCGGCTAAAGCTTCTTCTGTACTTATGATACCAAATAGAACTAATGCTAATAAGGATAATAATGCAACGAAATCCGCTCGTATTTTACCGCTAATAAATAATAGAATCGTGATGATTAAAATCAAAAATGTTATGGTCATTTCCATTTAACGCATCCTTTACTGCTAATATTGACTATAATCGATATTATTGTACCAGATATTTACAGCAATTCATGATATTCATTATGATAAATTTGTCACGAACTATTTTTAGTTATTATTTTTTCTTATTTTTGTATCTTTTTTCATGAAAATCAAGAATAAAATTTAATCCTGTTGGCATACTACTGAAAAATGCAGCAAGGATCCCTATATAAAAGAATTGCCAATTATTTGTAAAAATAGATATAAATAAGAATATGACAGGAATGCCTATACAAATTAAGCTAAATACAACAAAGGCTGCTTTCATAGGACTTTTCAATCTATCACCCCCATTAAATTATATTAGATTAAACATTTTTTGTGTGAAGTAAGCAGATTCCATAATAGGAGGAACTTTTATGGTGATAAAATTAAGAGATTCAGTAACTATTATTGATGAGAAAGGTGAGGAAACTGAATTTTTTATTGAAGCGTTGTTTGATGTGGATGATGAATCCTTTGCTCTCATCCGTAAAGAAGACAATTCAATGTTCCTTACAAAAATAGAAGAAGATCAAGGAGAACAATATTTAGTACCTGTAAGTGATCCAAATAAAAGTTCAAATATACTTGATGCTTATCAAATTGCCGTGGAGGAAAATCCGGCTGAATAAAGGATGCGTTGGCATCGTACCACCTTTTCTTTTTTATTTTGGAAAGTACTGGTGCTAAAATAACGCTCTTTCAAAATGTTTTGAGGATGGATTTCATGTCCCACAATAATAATTACTAGAGCTCGAACCGTCATATCAGTTTTGTTAATATTTCACCAATAAGCCCCTACATCTTCTCTTAGTGTTTTTAAGCAGCCAATTGTTACTATCCGTACATTGTTAAAATCCGTTAATATTTGTTAAATCGTAACAGTCAAACTTTATTTCTTTTACAAATTCGTCTTGATTGTGCCCAGAAAGTTTTGCTTTTTCACCACGGGACACGGGATATACATTCTGTATCTGAATATGGCCGATCACTTTTTTAACATTCCACTTTCCTTGTCTATAACAAAAATTTGCTTGTTGTACGGTAGTATTTTTTAGTAGTTTATAAGTTTCATTGACATGTTGTAATAACTTTTCATGATTTTTAATTAGGAGTAAATTCAACTTATGGAGAATAATATGCAGCATATTCTTTTTGTTTTAGGTTTTGCCATTATGTAAACATTCTTTTTACGAAATAATCTAAACATTTGTAGTGTTTTATCATAAATAAAAGGGACTGTTTAGCACTCAGTCCCCGCCTTATGCTAGTATGATTGTTCTGCTATATTTTTATAAATCTCTCTCAACTCTCTTTTTAAAACCTTACCACTTGGATTTTTTGGTAATTCATGGGTAAAGACTATATATTTCGGTTGTTTAAATTTAGATAAATGCTTTTGGCAATAAGCAAAAACATCATCTTTAGTCAATATAGAACCCTCTTTCGGGACAATAATTGCAGTCACCGCTTCTATCCAATATGAATCTGGTACACCGATTACAGCTACTTCAGAAACACCATTGATTTGATAAATTGCTTCTTCAACCTCACGACTTGAAACATTCACTCCACCGGTTTTTATCATATCTTTTTTTCGATCTACTATTGTAATATAACCTTCCTCATCCATATAACCTAAATCACCACTATGCATCCATCCCCCTTTAAATGCCTCTTTGGTCTTTTCTGGATCATGTAAATAACCTTTCATAGCATGTGGTGTTCGATGTACGATCTCTCCTATTTTTCCACGTGGGACTTCTTTTCCATTCTCATCGACGATAATTGTTTGGACATTTAAACTTGGCTTTCCAGCCGAACCTAATTTCCGTAATTGATCTTCTGGGGATAAAATGGTTCCTAACGGTGCGATTTCGGTCTGCCCATAGAAGTTCCAAAACTTTGCTTGGGGCAATCTTTCCATTAGTTCTTTTAAAATTTCCTTTGGCATAATCGCTGCTCCGTAATAACATTTTCTTAAGGACGATAAATCTCGTTTTACAAAATCCGGATGTCTCAGTAAACTAATCCAAACGGTTGGGGGACAAAATAATTGTGTTGCTTTTTCCTTTTCTATTGTTTCTAAAATTATCTTTGGATTTGCTCCTTCAAGAATGATTCCACTTGAACCTAAATAAATACTTGGACCTAAAAAACAATGGAGTTGGGCGCTATGATAGAAAGGCAATGCATGTATACATACATCATCTTCTGCCATGCCACCGCTTACAATACAGCTTACATACTCACTAATAATACTATCGTGGGTTAACATGACACCTTTTGGACGCGATTCAGTTCCACTTGTATAAAGAACATGGGCTACATCTTCATTATCTATATCATTATCAACAAAATCTGCTGGTTGACCTTGACGTGCAACGGATAAAGGTGTCCAATCAGTTAATTTATCATTAAAGCTTTCATCTATAAGAACATCCATTAAAAATCGTGATTTTATTGCTAAACCACTTGCAGCTTGATCAAGTGTGTTAACACATTCTATCGAGGAAATAAGTCCACTGACTTTAGCATGATTTAAAATATAGGTGACGTCTTCCACATTAAGCATGAAGTTAATCGGCACCATAACCGCTCCAATTCGAGCTAAGGCAAATTCACTAATCACAAAGTCGAGACTGTTTTTTGACATGATAGCGATCATATCGCCTTTATTTATACCATGATCTAAAAATGCATGGGCTGTTTGATTTACAAGGTCATCTAATTCTGCGTATGTAAGTCTATTTTCTTTGTAAGCGATCGCAAATTTGTTAGGCAAGCGTGCCCGTGTTCGAGCCAAAATATCACCTAAAGTATTTCTGCGGACTTTTTTTAACATAATATTAAATCCTTGTAAGTTTAGATCTGCGCCCATTTTATAATCCCCCCTTATTTATTGTTATAAAAATCAAAATATTTATAATTTTATTATAATAGTTCGTGTTATGTTTTACAATTTTTAATAGCTGAAAAATAAAAAACTGTTCTGTACTGGAAGAATCAGTACAGAACAGTTTACCTGCAAATTATACCATCACTTTACACATATCATTTGTGAACTCTACCGGATCTTCAATTGGTAAACCTTCAATAAGTAATGCTTGATTAAATAATAGTTTTGTATAAAGTTCTAATTTCTCTTTATCATTTATATAGGCATTTTTAAGGGCTTGAAAGACCTCGTGGTTTGTATTAATTTCTAATACCTTGTCTGCCTTCAAACCTTGGTTATTTGGCATCGCGTTTAACACTTTTTCCATTTCAATTGTAATGTCCCCTTCCGTAGATAAACATACTGGATGGGTTTTTAAACGGTTTGATGCTATTACTTTCTTAACTTTATTTTCTAGTACTTTTGCCATATGTTCAAATAAACCTTTATTTTCTTTTTCTTCATCTTCTATTTGTTGTTTTTCATCAGAAGATTCAATCCCTAAATTACGATCTGAAACAGATTTAAATTCTTTATCTTTATATTTCATTAACATTTTTATAGCAAATTCATCCACGTCTTCTGTAAAGTAAAGAATCTCAAATCCTTTATCGGCAACTAACTCAGTCTGTGGCAACTTCTCAATCCGCTCTATCGAGTCACCTGTAGCATAATAAATATATTTTTGCTCCTCTGGCATTCGAGACACATATTCATCTAATGTAACAAGTTTTCTCTCTTTAGAAGAATAAAACATAATTAAGTCTTGTAAATCTTCTTTATGTGCCCCGAAATCATTGTAAACGCCATATTTTAGAACACGTCCAAAGGCATCATAGAACTTTTCATATTTTTCACGTTCGTTTTTTAATAGGTTTAGCAGTTCCCGTTTAATTTTATTTTTAATATTTTTCGCTATAACTTTTAGTTGTCGATCTTGTTGTAACATTTCGCGTGAAATATTTAAGGAAAGATCCGGTGAATCGACAAGTCCTTTTACGAAGCTAAAATGGTCAGGTAGTAAGTCAGCACATTTTTCCATAATGAGGACGCCATTTGAATAAAGTTCCAATCCTTTTTCATAATCAGTTGTGTAAAAATTAAAAGGAGCCATTTCCGGTATATATAAAATAGCGTCGTAACGGATTGTTCCATCAACTTTGATGTGTAAATGTTTTAATGGTTTATCGAAACCAAAATGTTTTTCATTATAGAAGTTTTCATAATCCTCGTCTTTGAGCTCACTTTTATTTTTCTTCCAAATTGGAACCATGCTGTTTAAGGTTTCTACTTCTTTATAATCAACATATTCATTACTGTCTTCTTCTTTCGGTTTACGTTTTGTAACTTCCATTTTTATCGGATAACGGATAAAGTCGGAATACTTTTTAACGATTTCTTTTATGCGCCATTCTTCTAAAAACTCATCGTAATTATCCTGATCCGTATTCTCTTTTAAAGTTAAAATAATATCTGTTCCAACATTGTTTTTTTCGGATTTTTCAATTGTATAACCATCAATTCCTGAAGATTCCCATTTATATGCGTCATCGCTATTTAAAGATTTACTTAATACAGTAACTTTTTTTGCGACCATAAACGCAGCATAAAATCCTACACCAAATTGACCAATAATATCAAACCCGTCTTTTATTTCATTTTCCTTTTTAAAGGCTAATGAACCACTTTTGGCAATCGTACCAAGGTTAGACTCTAACTCTTCTTTTGTCATTCCGATTCCGGTATCACTAATGGTTAATGTCCGATCATCTTTATTTGGTGTAATGGTTATGTAATAGTCGTCTTTGTTAAAGGAAAGAGAGTCATCGGTTAAGCTTTTATAATAAATTTTATCAATTGCATCACTAGCATTAGAAATTAATTCACGTAAAAAAACTTCTTTTTTCGTATAAATGGAGTTAATCATCATTTCTAGAAGTCTTTTCGATTCGGCATGAAATTCTTTTTTCTCCATGAAGCACACTCCCTCCAATAAATCTTTCTATTTTTGAAAATGAAATTAGCACTCTTTTTCTTTGAGTGCTAATTTTCCAATAAAATTATAAACAAAAAGGTTTTATTATGTCAATTTTTACTATAAACAATCGATTATGTTGCTTATAGATCTCATTCAATCGTTCCTTCTCCTAAAGTTTAACATGCAAATAGGTACTACTTCACTTTCATACATTTGTTATTTAAATTGTAATAAATGATCCATAAATTTTAAAATTAAATTATCCTTTTCATAATCATTATTGTTTATATTTATATTGAAGGGAGGAAAAGTCATGCGCTATGTCTACGTAATACAACAAATTGAATTAAAGCTATTCTATACTATCAATCGAAATTATAATAAAAAAATGGCAAATCGATATTTCAGTTTTATTACTCACCTTGGTGGAGCTATGTTTATGATCATTGCCGTATCTTTAATGTTAATAATGTCGAATGGATCGCTTCAACTAACCGCTAAAGCAAGTGCTATCTCTTTAACGATAAGTCATATCATAGTTCAATTAGTAAAACGGTTTTTCCCTAGGAAAAGACCGTACGTTGTATTGAATGAAATTTATGTAACGAATAAACCATTAAAGGATCCATCATTTCCGTCTGGTCATTCAACTGCGATCTTTTCTGTCTTTATTCCGTTTGTATTATATAGTCCTACATTATTGTTTTCTACACTTTTACTTTTTCTAGCCTTTAGTGTTGCCATATCAAGAATTGTTCTAGGACTTCATTACCCTTCTGATGTTTTAGTTGGGATTTTATTAGGCAGTTTAACAGGATATATAACATATGCACTTGTGAAGCAAATTTTTTTATAAGTTTAATCAAGTTTCTTTTTCATTTTAATGTATTCATCCTTTCAATATAAACGCTTCTGTCATTAGCATTTCAACGTTAACAAAACAATCGTATAATATATATATATAGATAATTTGATATTGGTAGGAGGCAAATATGTTACAAAATTGGCTGAAGGAATCTAAATACACAGTTGTATTTACAGGAGCTGGGATGTCGACAGAAAGTGGTTTGCCAGACTTTCGTTCGTCAAACAATGGGTTGTGGCGCAAGAAAAATCCAAGTAAGATTGCTTCAACAGAAGCATTAAACGAAAATGTCCAAGAATTTATTGAGTTTTACAAAGAACGAGTACTAGGTGTGAAACAATATGGGCCTCATAAAGGACATTTCATTTTAGCAAAATGGGAGAAAGCTGGGATTATTCAATCAATTATAACTCAAAATGTAGATGGGTTCCATACAGAAGCGGGAAGTAAGCAAGTTGCAGAATTACATGGGACGTTACAAAAGTTTCATTGTCAAAGTTGTAAGAAAGAAGTCGATAGCGAAACTTTTGTAAAACAACAATTCTGTCAGTGTGGAGGTGTATTACGGCCGAATATTGTCTTATTCGGTGAAATGCTACCTCAAGAAGCATTCCAAAAGGCATTAATGGAATCCGAAAAAGCGGAACTCTTTATTGTACTTGGTTCTTCTCTATCTGTTACTCCCGCAAACCAGTTTCCACTTATCGCCAAACAAAATGGCGCAAAATTAGTTATTGTGAATTTGGAGCCAACTGAATTTGATTCATTTGCCGATGAAGTAATTCATAATCGAAAAATAGGTGATTTATTAGAGGAGCTAGATCATAAAATTAAGGCTAATGAATAATTAGCTTCCCAAATTGTATAATGAATCAATAAAAAACAAAGCAGTGATACAAATTAATTGATTTGATCACTGCTTTGTGCATGCATGCTGAATTGTCAATGTGCTTTATTCCTGCTGTTTTTGTTTATCTTTTTTGTCATCTTCTTCCGTATTGATACTAATCTTTTTACACCCGACATAAAGACAAGAATATACTTCTAACTCCGGATGGGCACTTGCAATTCCTTTTATATAAGGTTGAACAATGCTTCGGAAATTTTCTGTAACCCCTTCTTCCTCAACAATTCCATATACATAAATTTTCTTCTCATCGAACATAAAGGCAACGTTTCCGACTGCTTTTTCTTTCGAATCTACAACATTTAATATTTGAAAAGATTGGTGCATCACTTCCGGAGAAAAAAAGATTTCCAATTGATTCACTCCTCCAACTTTTTTTATTATGAATATTACGTTAACTGTAACTTTTCAAATAAGCTATCTATCTGTTTCGTTTTTTTCTTATCTTCTTTTCCTTCCCCGCTCTTTTTCACCTTAATAAATAACATACAAAGTATTGCAACAACTAATGTCAAACCTGCAGTTGTTAAGAACATGCCGGTTGTTGACCAATTCATAAGTGAACTATATAGTGGTGGGCCGAATGCGACTCCTAAAAAGCGAACAGATCCATAAATAGATGTAACAAATCCACGTTTTTCAGTTGACACTGATCCAGTAATTAAACTATTAATACATGGCAATGCTAACCCCGTACCTATACTTGAAACAATAAGGATAGAAAAAAACGGTATCAATTTTTTATCAAAGAAAATGAGGCATGAAAATGATAGTGTCATTAAAATTAATCCTAATACGATTAATCTTTTCATTAAAAATAAATTTTTCCCAATTTTACTTCCAGTAATTAAAGATGTTGTAGTCATAAATAATAATGGAACAGCTAATATCCCGCCCTTTAAAATACCATCAATGCTGTAATTTGTTTCTAATACTTCTGAAATGTAAAAAAGAATCCCAAAAAGTGTAAATAAACAAGTAGCACCGCTTAAGTATGCGATAGAAAGCCACTTGCCTTCTGTACGAAAAACGGTACCTAAGCCTTTAAAATATTGTTTGATCGTCGTTTCTTTGTTCGGTTCTTTCTCCTCTTTTATGAAGAAGATGGTCAACATGATGGATATGAAACAGAAGATTGGGAAAGCAAAAAATGCTGCATACCAAAAAAGAAGAGCTAATAAAGAACCTATAATCGGACTAATGACCTTTCCAAATCCATTTGATGCTTCAACAATGCCGAGAACTTTACTTTGTTCTCCTCCTTTAAATAAATCTCCTGTTAGTGCCATCGCCATTGATGTTGTCCCTGCTGCCCCTATACCCTGCATAATTCTTCCGATTAAAATCCAAATAAAAGTTTGGTTAGGTGCAAACCAAGCTGCTGCTATACCGGCAAGCAACCCTCCTAAACCATATAACGTTAAAGCAGGAATAACAACGGATTTTCTTGTGAATCGGTCTGATAAATAACCTAAAATTGGGATTGTTATTGCAGCTGCAATGGAAAATGCAGTGATGACTAAACTAGATTGAAATTCAGTGATATGTAATTTTTCTTTTAGATCCGGTAATATCGGAACTAACATTGAATTTCCTAATACTAAAATTAATGGAATTGATCCAATTGCGGCAATCGTAAGCCCTTTATGTTTTTGTTTGGTCAAAGGGATTCCTCCTGAGTGAAAATATACTGATTACAAATTTATTTTTTGAATGTAAAACCAAGTTATACTATAGAAATATTTCCATATCACAATTAGGTGTTTGCCTATTTTTGCTTAAAATAATTGTAATTCTACACAAATGCCTAATTATTGAATAATTTATCTTTAGAAATGCGAGGTGGTTGGCAGTGAATTTTTTAACATTACCAAAAAGAACAACTGGTGTACGAAAATTCGGCATTACGTCCATTATAGATTTAGGATTAACGATTGATCAGTTATCTTCGATACTAAAAGATTATAGTGAACTTATCGATTTTGCGAAAATCGGCATTGGTACTGCTTATATTACACCGAACTTATCGGAAAAAATTCGACTTTATCAAAATCATAATGTCATACCTTATTTTGGCGGAACGTTATTTGAAAAATGTTACCATCAAAATAAACTAGCTGAATTTGTAGATTTTTTACATTCACAAAAAGTGGATTGGATCGAAATTTCTTGTGGCACTATTGACATTCCATTAGAAGAAAGAATAAACATCATAAAAAATTTGAAACATGAATTTAATGTTTTAGCAGAAGTAGGTTCAAAAGATTCAAACAAAGCACTATCAACAGAAGATTGGATCAATGAAATGTATTCACTGCTCGATGCAGGTAGCCAATATTGCATTACTGAGGGCCGCCAATCTGGTACAGCCGGTATTTATCAAACGAACGGTCAAGTAAGGATGGATGTGTTTCAAGAACTTACAAGCAATGTAAATATAAATCGAATTATTTTTGAAGCACCAACAGCAAAGCAGCAAATGTTTTTCATTAATCAAATTGGTGCAAATGTAAATCTAGGTAATGTAAAACCTGAGGATGTTCTCATATTGGAAGCGGAGCGCTGTGGATTACGAAGTGAAACATTTTTTTTGGAGGATTAAAAATGCAAGTAACTCTAATTCGACATTTACCAACGCAATGGAATCAAAATCAAAAATTACAAGGAAAACAAAATATTCCAATATTACCGATATCAAAATCATTGCAACTTGAAATTGAAAAAAATAAAGAAAAATTAAATACTCTCCTACCGCCTACAGTTATTTTATCCAGTACTTTAGTAAGAACACAACAGACTGCAGAAGCCTATGGGTTTCAACCAGAAACTGATAGCTTGTTAAATGAATTAGACTTCGGTAGATACGAAGGGAAATTGAAACAACAGTTAATAAAAGATGCTGGGGAACTTTGGATTCATGATCCAAAAAATTCTATTTTAGGTCAACAAATTACAGATTTAGAAAGAAGAATTAAATTGTTTTTACAAAAATATAAAAATCAACAACATGTGCTCATATTTGGACATGGATCTTGGATACGAGCCTTCCTTTCGTATGTACAAACAGGTTCAGTTGACTACATGAACCAAATTAATTTGCTAAACAATGAGTTGAATACGATTGTGATCTAGGTTTAGGAGGGAACTGAATGTCTCAAATATTATATGAAACATGGGATGATAAGAAAGTATCATCTATTTTAAAGCAATTACCTGATTATTTAGATGTTTTAAAATGGGCGTATAAAGAATATGGTGATCGAATTGTTTATTCTTGTAGTTTTGGTGCAGAAGGTATCGTCTTAATTGATTTAATTAGCAAAGTAAAACAAAATGCCAAAGTCGTCTTTTTAGATACTGGATTACATTTTAATGAAACTTACAAATTAATTGATCAAATCAAATGTCTCTACCCAAATCTGCAAATAGAATTGATAAAACCAAATTTAACTCTTCATGAACAAGCGAAAAAATTTGGTAATGCTCTTTGGGAAACTAATCCTAACCTTTGTTGTAAACTACGAAAAATAGACCCGTTAGAAAAAGTATTACAAGATTATGATGCATGGATATCAGGTCTAAGAAGGGAACAGACCGTTTCTAGGAGAAATACCGAATATATTAATAAAGATAATCGATTTAAAAAAATAAAAATTTGTCCTTTGATCCACTGGACTTGGGACGATGTATTAACTTATCTTCGATTAAATCATTTGCCATACAATCCATTGCATGATCAAGGTTATCCAAGTATAGGATGTGCTACTTGTACACGTCCAGTAAAAGATAATGAAGATTGGCGGGCCGGTAGATGGGCTGGCCAAACGAAAATAGAGTGCGGATTACATTTGGAAAGTGAAAGTATATAAGATTGGAGGTATAATCATGAGTTTAAGTGTACCTCATGGTGGAAAATTAATCCAACAAATCAATTACCATTATAATCCTAATATGGACAATTTAGTTGTACATTTAACATCACAAGAACTAAGTGACCTAGAACTCATTGCTAATGGTGCATACAGTCCTTTAACTGGATTTATGGATGAGAAAGAATATCATTCAGTTGTTGAATCAATGCGTTTGCCGAATAACCTTCCGTGGTCCCTCCCAATTACACTTGCTGTTGATAAAAAAACTGCCAATAAGATTGAACGTAAGGATACTGTAAATTTAGCTTTTAATAACGAAATTTATGGTGTAATGTCAGTGACTGATATTTTTAAGCCGAATAAAAAGAAAGAAGCCCTTTACGTTTATCAAACAGAAGATTTAAATCATCCGGGGGTAAAAAAACTATTTAACAGAGATGATTTTTATATTGCAGGTCCTGTGACATTGATAAAAAAAATACCCAAAAAAAAATTTATGGAGTTTTACTTAGATCCACATGAAACTAGAGAAATGTTCTCTAAGTTAGGCTGGAATACAGTCGTTGGCTTCCAAACCCGTAATCCAATCCATCGTGCTCATGAATATATACAAAAATCTGCTTTAGAAATAGTAGACGGCTTATTTCTCAATCCTCTTGTTGGTGAAACCAAGCCGGACGATATTCCAAGTGAAATCCGTATGGAAAGTTATTTAGTCTTACTAGAAAAATATTACCCAAAAAACAGAGTTTTATTATCTGTTTTTCCAGCTGCCATGCGTTACGCTGGTCCTCGTGAAGCTATTTTTCATGCACTTGTGAGAAAAAATTATGGCTGTACCCATTTTATAGTTGGCCGAGACCATGCTGGTGTCGGGAATTACTATGGAACTTATGATGCACAAAAAATATTTTCTCACTTTACTAAAGAAGAACTTGGTATCGAACCATTATTTTTTGAGCATAGTTTTTATTGTAGAAAATGTGAGAATATGGCTTCTTCCAAAACTTGTCCCCATCATGAAAACGACCGTATAATGCTCTCAGGTACTAAGGTACGTACAATGTTAAAAGAAGGTGTTAAACCGCCTAAGGAATTTAGTCGTCCAGAAGTCATTCACGTTTTAATGAAAGGACTTAAACAAAAAGTTTAAGGAGTCAACCGATGAAAGCAAAAAATCATATTATTTGGCACGAGCATTCTATAAGTAAAAAAGATCGTCACCTAAAAAATGGTCATAAAAGTTGTGTTTTATGGTTTACAGGTTTATCAGGATCTGGCAAGTCAACTTTAGCCAATGCAATTGATGCTTATTTATTCGAAAAAGGTTTTCAAAGTTATGTTCTTGATGGAGATAATATTCGTCACGGACTTAATAAAGATTTAGGTTTTACTATATCAGATCGGAAAGAAAATATTCGAAGAATTGGTGAAGTAGCAAAATTATTTGTTGATAGCGGAACGATAGTATCAACAGCTTTTATTTCTCCATTTGAAGAAGATCGCATGGAAGTTCGAAAATTGTTTTCCAAAGATGAATTTATAGAAGTTTATGTCTATTGTCCATTTGAAATTTGTGTTAAACGTGACCCAAAAAGTTTATATAAAAAAGCCATCAACGGAGAGATCAAACATTTTACTGGTCTTACTTCTCCTTATGAAGAACCTAAAAATCCTGATATTATAATTGACACAAACTCCCATTCACTTGAAAAATGTGTTCAAATCATCATTAATCATTTAAAATTTAAAAAGATCCTTAATTAGGATCTTACAGCTTGTAGACAAAGTCCCTAAACTAGTGGCCAAATCTACAGGCTTTTTTTGTATAATAGGGATAGAATTCTTGGTTAACGGGGGAAATTTAGGATGTTATCGAAGCGTACAGACAATAATCGAAATCAATTGGAAATGGTGGC
>NZ_JAOUSE010000108.1:0-1098 GCF_025660415.1 Pallidibacillus thermolactis | reverse complement strand
AAGGATTTGCCTCAAAGCCGTCCTTACTGCTTGGACGCGCTAATCCAGCAGCGCGCTTACCCTATCCTCCTGCGTCACTCCATCACTCAAGCGAATCTTAGGTGGTACAGGAATATCAACCTGTTGTCCATCGCCTACGCCTTTCGGCCTCGGCTTAGGTCCCGACTAACCCTGAGCGGACGAGCCTTCCTCAGGAAACCTTAGGCATTCGGTGGATGGGATTCTCACCCATCTTTCGCTACTCATACCGGCATTCTCACTTCTAAACGCTCCACCAGTCCTCACGGTCTAGCTTCGACGCATTTAGAACGCTCTCCTACCACGGACACGTAAGTGTCCATCCGCAGTTTCGGTGATACGTTTAGCCCCGGTACATTTTCGGCGCAGAGTCACTCGACCAGTGAGCTATTACGCACTCTTTAAATGGTGGCTGCTTCTAAGCCAACATCCTGGTTGTCTAAGCAACTCCACATCCTTTTCCACTTAACGTATACTTTGGGACCTTAACTGGCGGTCTGGGCTGTTTCCCTTTCGACCACGGATCTTAGCACTCGTAGTCTGACTCCCAAGCATAAGTAATTGGCATTCGGAGTTTATCTGAATTCGGTAACCCGATGAGGGCCCCTAGTCCAAATAGTGCTCTACCTCCAATACTCTTTCGCTTGAGGCTAGCCCTAAAGCTATTTCGGAGAGAACCAGCTATCTCCAGGTTCGATTGGAATTTCACCGCTACCCACACCTCATCCCCGCACTTTTCAACGTACGTGGGTTCGGGCCTCCAGTGAGTGTTACCTCACCTTCACCCTGGACATGGGTAGATCACCTGGTTTCGGGTCTACGACTCTTTACTCAAAACGCCCTATTCAGACTCGCTTTCGCTACGGCTCCGGTTTTACCTTAACCTTGCAAAGAATCGTAACTCGCCGGTTCATTCTACAAAAGGCACGCCATCACGCATAAATGCGCTCTGACTACTTGTAGGCACACGGTTTCAGGTACTCTTTCACTCCCCTCCCGGGGTGCTTTTCACCTTTCCCTCACGGTACTGGTTCACTATCGGTCACTAGGGAGTATTTAGCCTTGGGAGATGGTCCTCCC
>NZ_JAOUSE010000107.1:0-1131 GCF_025660415.1 Pallidibacillus thermolactis | reverse complement strand
TGTATTTCGCAAGTAAAAAGTGAGCCATTTCGCAATTTAAAATTGAGCCACTTTATCCGTACTTGAATTTATCCATTCCTCAGTTTCCCTCATTCTAAATGATGGGCCAACCATGTTTATTACGTGCGATTTATGTGTTAAACGATCTGTTAGTGCTGCAGTTAAAACCGGATCGTGGAAAATCTCCTGCCATTTTAAAAATGACAGGTTGCTTGTAATTATGGTTGATTTCCTCCCAGCTCGTAATGATAGGTGAGAAAATAGTAATTCTGCACCCTCCTTATCAAACGAGATATATCCTAATTCATCGAGAATAACTAGGTCATATTTTTCGAATTTTAATTCGAATGATCGCAGCGTTCTCTCAGAACGATGTTCTTTTAGTTGGTTAATTAACGAGGGTACTGTCGCAAAAAACACTCTATATCCAGCTAAGCAGGCTTCCATCCCTAACCCTAGAGCTATATGCGACTTACCCGTTCCTGGTGATCCGGTAAGAATAACATTCTGACCTTCCTTAATAAAATCTAACGATTTTAAATATGGTAATTTTTGCTGTGCTTGTTCTGGCAAGGCACCTAAAACTAGTTCTTCTAATAGTTTTTTCTGTGGAAAATTTGCTGCTCTGATTCTATTTTGTTTTGCTCGTACTAATCGATCGTTTTTCTCCTGTAAAAGCACTTGTAATAAAACATCATATGCTTGTTTAGGGCTTTTAAAATTTGATTCATCCTGAACCATTTTCCTAATGCTAGGTAAACGTAATTCCTTACATATATCAATAATTTGCTGTTTTTTATCCATTATTAGTTACTCCTTCATCTATTTGATTAAACATGGTCGCATATGCTCTCATGTTATTTTCTGATTGGTTCATTGTTTCATCGTCATTATAAATGTTTATCTCTTCGTTAGTAGTTTGATTACAGATAAATAAGATTCTTTCTGTATTTACGTATCCTAAACGGACAGAAGTTAACTGTTTTATAGCTTGTAAAACTCTGTCTAAATTATTATTTTCTTTGATATAAAGGAGTAACTCTATGAATTCTTTCTCTTTTCCTATATAATGTTTATGATATATTTTCTTTATTTGTGATGGTGCCTGCTTAAAACTTTGACTTTGAGCTA
>NZ_JAOUSE010000106.1:0-1217 GCF_025660415.1 Pallidibacillus thermolactis | reverse complement strand
ATGTGTAAGGTGTTTTCTTCTTTAGCTAATTCATTATGGAAAACATACCAAGGTTTAGGTATTTCTAACGCATCTTGGAATACATTATACTCTTCTTCAAAGTTTTTCATAAGACTATCACCCTAGGTAATTTAGTAGTATTACCCAGTATAGACAGCTTTGGGAAGCTTTAAACTAAACATTAAATAGCGAGGAAGCGTTATTTATATCTTGTAAGGCAAACACTACTACATCTATTTTGTCTGCGATTACCCCCCAAGCCATGTGGAGTGCGTTTCGCAGATAGTTTTAAAATTGTAACATCAAAAAATAAATCTTTCTTTTGGCCCGGATTTGATAAAAAATAAATTGATCATATCCGGGTTTTTTGTTCTTAAAACTTTGATAAATCAATATACCTTCTTTCTAATCCTTGTCCAACTCTGCTAAATTTCTATTTTATAATTGAAAAAAACGGGGAAAAAGTGTCGAAAAAACAGTGGGAAAATGGCCATTTTCGAATCGAAGATTATTCGAAATTTGGGGTTCATGATAAATTTTTATTTTAAACGAAACGGTGGAATGCGGGTTTGAGGGGGATGAAAAAATAAATTTATATTTTAAAGACACATAGTAGAGAGGAAAATGTAATAGTTTTGTAAGGTTTTATCCATTTTATAAAAGGTAATATAAGAAAAAAACTAATTATTGTGTAAATTTAAAAAATAAAAATAGGCGTAACTGTGTTAGAATTGCTATATAAGATTTTAAAACTTATTCAATTCAATACAGTATTTTAAAAACTTGCACTTTGATACGGATATTTTGGGACAAGTTTTGCAAATGATTGAATTAGAGAGATTCTATGGAATGTAGGCACTTTAGTACTGAACAAATGCACCAAGATTTAATAAAGTTTTTTATACTAGGTTGCAAGTTAGTACGATGGAGCCGTCCCACGTTTGGATTTATTGTAGATTAATAAGATAAATAAGTCTTAGATTTGAGAAAAACTGCAACTTTATACGGAGATGTGGACAAAGTTTGAAAGTCTATGAGTTTACATGAAAGATAAGGACAAATTTTTAAGAGATATTCAAGTATATTCTGTCTCCCTGTTTATGGCAAACTAAAAATGTAGGTAATGGCATTTAATTTGTGTATGGTTCGAAAATTTCTTACACAAATAAAAAACCACTTGCCAACTCCTCCAAATAATTTTAAACTCCTCGTTGGAC
>NZ_JAOUSE010000105.1:0-1301 GCF_025660415.1 Pallidibacillus thermolactis | reverse complement strand
AAAAAAAGACACGCAACCCCGTCATTCTTTTATACTTGAATTGTCCAGAAACAAGCAAAAAGAATGGAGTTGCGTGTACTATGAATTCTATCATGAATATCCCAGGATTAAAAGACTGTCAGGTGATAAAAATGGAGGAGCGTAAAGGTGAAATCTTCCTCTATGTGGAAATGGAGCGAAAGCCTCACCCTTGTCCTGACTGTGGTCAGCTCACCAACAAAGTTCATGATTATCGATGGCAAAAAGTTCAACATTTAAAATGGTTTGAACGGATGACGTATATTTGGTATAAACGTCGTCGATATGCCTGTGCTTGCGGAAAACGCTTTTCCGAAAAGAATACGTTTGTCAAACGATATCAACGAACATCGATTGAATGGAATCAGGCCGTGTCCGTATGCGCTATTAAGGGAAAGACATTTAAGGAAGTAGGGGATGTTTACGGAACCTCATCCACGACCATTATGAGGCGATTTGATCAAATCGCTCAAACGGAAGTCAAGCAAGTAGAGTCACTACCCCGAGTGATTGCGATTGATGAATATAAAGGAGATACAAGAGAAGGAAAGTATCAACTCATCATCGCCGATGGGATCACTAAGCAACCCCTAGACATCCTACCGAACCGAAATAAAAAGACGATAAAAGACTACCTTCA
Source organism: Pallidibacillus thermolactis (assembly GCF_025660415.1). Lineage (NCBI taxonomy): Bacteria > Bacillati > Bacillota > Bacilli > Caryophanales > Bacillaceae > Pallidibacillus > Pallidibacillus thermolactis. The sequence continues at coordinate 643 of NZ_JAOUSE010000105.1, read as the reverse complement.
AAGGTATGGTCACCACGTTCAAGTGGTGATTATGGATATGAGTCCTTCTTTTAAGGCAGCCGTTCGTTCGGCCCTAGGTAACCCAGTGATTGTGGCGGATCGTTTTCATTTTTGTCGTTATATTTATTGGGGGATTGATCGAGTTCGCAGGCGTATTCAGCAGCAGTTTCACGACTATGACCGTAAAAAGTGCAAAAGAAAAAGGTACATTTTTTATAAACCTCAAAACACTTTAACTGAAGACGATCAGTGGCATTTAGAACGCTATTTGAATATGTCGGAAGAGCTAAAAAAAGCCTATGAACTAAAAGAACGTTATCAAGTATGGTTTAACCGAGCGAAAGAAATCGGTCAAGAAAAGATTAAAGAGGTAAAAAAAGAGCTGGAAGCATTTTATCAAGTAGTAGAGGAATCAGGAATTCCAGAGATGAAACAAGCGATAGAAACGTTTCGAAATTGGCAAGTAGAAATCCTGAATAGCTTTGTGTATGGTCATTCCAATGGCTTTTTGGAAGGAATTAATAATACCACAAAAGTCATCAAGCGAAACGGCTATGGATATAAAAACTTCAAGAGATTTCGAGCAAGAATCTTATTGAGACATCAGTATAAAGGAATGGGTCTACATATAGGATAGGGGTGG
>NZ_JAOUSE010000102.1:0-1580 GCF_025660415.1 Pallidibacillus thermolactis | reverse complement strand
GGACATGGAAAAGACCATGTCCAGCCTAAATAAGATAAGAATCTTAGAAAATGATGAGCAAAAAAAGACAAATCCCAACTCAAATGAAGCATTTGAGTTGGGGTTTGTCGACAGTCTGAAAGGTCGTCTATTGGACGACCTTTACTTTATTTCTTTCGTATTTGCTTTTCCTTCAATTAGCATTTCAGTGATGGTAGTCAATGGGATTTTTTTATGATTGAACATTTCAATTATTTTTGGTAATGCAACGGCTGTTTGTGTAGCTGAATCGGAAGCATGCAGCAAAATAATATCTCCTTTCTTAACATCGGAAACATTTTTAAGTATTTTTTCAACACCCGGAAGTTTCCAATCCTGAGAGTCTACACTCCAGTGAACAACGGTATATCCGAGTTGATCTGCTATTGTAATGAATCGCTCATCAAAATGCCCATTTGGTGCTCGTAAAATCTTTTTATGTTTAATCTCAAGTTTTTTAAATATCTCCTCTGCCTTTAATATATCCCTTCTAATTTTTTCGTTTTCTTCTTCTTCATAATCTAGATACTCATACCCTAACAGGCCGATATCATAACCTTGGTCTACTATTTTTTTTGCAATATGTGGGTGGTTTTCAACCCAGGAGCCTGAAAGAAAAAATGTTGCTGATTTTACGTTTTTTTCTTTTAAAATATCAAGAATGGATTCTGCTTTTGAATCTCCCCAACCAATGTTAAATGTTAAAGCGACACCATTTTTTCCTTTGTAAAAGGCTTTAGGTCCATCATCAGTTGAAAAAACAGAAAACGGTAAGTTTTGAATATAAAGAAACCATGCGGTGACAAAAGCAGTCAATATAATAATTAAATACTGCTTCATCTTCTTTCCGTTTACTATAAAAAAGTAGTTCATGAGACCACCTCGTCCATACTTGTCTAATTCAAACCTATGTTTTGAATTCGTTAAATATGTCTGATAATAAGCGAAATTTTAATAAAATTTGTTATAAAAGAGGTCAAAAAGAAAAATAATAACGAAAAATGAGGTGATTAGAATGTTAGGATTAATGATAAACGAAAAAGAAGCGGAAGAATTAATATATATGTTAAAAAGAGAAATGGATGAGTTACTAATGGATTTTGCTGATGAACGGATTAATGTGGTTGTCAAATATGCAATGGAAGAAAGATATCATCTTTTGTTCTCACTATTTAAAAGAATTGCACCTCCAAATGAATGCATCCCGTATATTCGTAAATCAAAATTTAATAATAATAATTTAGAAATAAATTAACAAATATCTGTTGACGATATTAAATAAACATGATATATTAAAAATCGTCGTTCTTACGAATTAGATTTCTTTAAAAAAGCGTACACCATTATTTAAAAAGGTGCTTTAAAGATTTTTAAAAAAAGTTATTGACATTCAAATATGAATGTTATAAAATCAAAAAGCTGAATCAATCAACAATATCTTGAACCTTGAAAACTGAACAAGACAAAGCGTTTTTAACCATTTTGAGCAAATCAAACCCTTTTTTGGAGAGTTTGATCCTGGCTCAGGACGAACGCTGGCGGCGTGCCTAATACATGCAAGT
>NZ_JAOUSE010000101.1:0-1632 GCF_025660415.1 Pallidibacillus thermolactis | reverse complement strand
GTATGAGTAAAATTATTGTGGGCAAAATTTAACCCCCTCATTTGTTGAGGGAACGTTAGAACGCTCAACAAATGAGGGGGCCACCAAGCGAAAGCGCGGTAGTTAATAAGCAAATAACATGAAAAAGAGGGTTACTCCTTGGTAGAATCTTAGTCAACCAAAACTAAATCACAAACAAAGGAGTAACCCCTCATGCAAAAGAATAACACAGTATATCCAAATTTAAAACAGATTGAGCAATTAGTTTGGAGGCAATTACAGGAAACCTTCTCAAAGGTCATGAAAACACTATTAGAGGACATGGACAAGCAGATTGCTGAAGAACGAAATAAAAAGCGTTATCGTCTACTCGATAAGCGTACCACCACTATTATCAGTCTTTTTGGCGAAATAAAGGTGAAACGGAACTACTACCGAGACAGGGAGAAAGGTGAATATGTCTATCTGCTTGATCGCTCTTTGGAATTCGAAGGGACCGGCTCCTTTAGTCCGCTGATAGAAGAAGCGGCTCTAGAGCTTGCCATTACAGGGCCATCCTATCGAAAGGCAGAACACACGCTTGAAACACTTTTAGGATACCGAGTGATTAGTCACGAAGCTATACGTCAACACCTGTTACAGATTGAAAGTATCCCAAAAGAGCGACAGCCTGTAAACTATCCTGTCCTATTCGTGGAAGTGGACGGCCTATATGTGAAACGTCAAGGAAAAGGAAAACGGGGCAAGGAAGAAAAAATTGCAGCGGTTCATCAGGGCTGGGAAATCAACGGAAAACGAGTAAGTTTGAAAGACAAACGCCATTTTATTCACCGTGGGAACCAGCCATTTTGGGAGGCGTTTGAGGATTTTCTCATTGAAAACTTCGAGTATGACCCAACTGTCCATAAGCTAGTAATAAACGGGGATGGTGCCGGATGGATTACAGCCTGTCGAGACCATTTTAAAGGCAGGGCATTCTTTTCAATTGACCGTTTCCACGTGGCAAGGGATATTCGCAGCTTATTCCGTAAGCATCCTCGCTATCGCCAAATGCAAAAGGCACTAGCGTCCTATGACAGTCAGAAACTACTCACGGAATTAAACAGTGCTGTTGGAACACTAGAGACAGAGGATCAGGAAGAACGTCTTGACCAATTGATTCGTCAACTAGAAAAATATCCTGAAGCCCTCGGGGATTACCGGAAGTGGCTCCAAGAACAAGGTATTGACACCAAAGGAATGCGTCCAATGGGAAGTGCCGAGGGAACGATGAGTGTCTTCGCAAAAAGGCTCAAAAATGGACGTAGCTGGGTAGAAAAAGGCGTAAGTGCCATGATTACTGGATTGGTGGCTTTCCTAGACAATCTGGCATTGAAAACATTATTTGGGAAAGTCGAAGGATGGACAGAAACCAAGGAGGAAAAGAATCCACCAAAACATTACGTAGAAAAGGTGACAAGTACAATTGGTGAAGTCACAAGAGACAATCTCCTATACCTAAAAGGTAAGGCAAATATTCCAGTGTACAAGACTTTAAAGGAGTTGGCCGGATTTTAAAAAAGATAAATTTTTTATCAAGAGAGTACCCTAAAATAGTGAATTCGCTTTCATTGTTAGGGAGAAAAAAACTGCCCACAAATACTTGACTCAATC
>NZ_JAOUSE010000100.1:0-1747 GCF_025660415.1 Pallidibacillus thermolactis | reverse complement strand
TGTTTGCTTTACACTCAGGTTGATCACTCCAGTTTTCCCCCTAATAATTATTAGGGTTATTTTCCTATAGAGTGGCTCAGTTTTCAATTGCTATTGTGGCTCACTTTTAAGTTACCATATACAACCTTTTGCTTTAATATACGAGTTTGGGTTAATAAGTTTTCTTAAAACCATCCTTTCCTTTTAAACCAAAAATACATAGAAATACCGATTCCTCCCATTAAACAAAGCGAGAAAAAATATCCATATTTCCATGTTAATTCAGGCATATTTTCAAAGTTCATTCCATAAATCCCTGCAATTAATGTCAAGGGAGCAAAAATAGAAGTAATAATAGTAAGTACTTTCATAACATTATTCGTTTGATGGGTATTAAGAGAAATATAACTATCTCTAATATCTGCTGTTATTTCACGATTAGACATCACCATCTCAGATAATTTTAATAGTGCATCATATATATCGGAAAAATATTCTCTTCTATTCCAGATCTCGTACAAATGATGGGAATTTAACATTCGATAAAGTAAATCACGCATCGGGTTAATTGTATGACGCAAATTTAACAACATATGTCTTATATCAAACAATTCATTCATTAAATCGTTCATAGACTTATGGTGTCGATTGTGCTCTATTCGATCTAATTCATCCTCTATGTTATAGATTATTGGAAAATAGTTGTCGACAATCTTATCTAATATTTGATAAAAAACGTAATATGAATCCCATTTTTCAATGTTATTTGCACCACACAACCTATCCCACACTTGTGAAATTTCCAAAGCAGGCATACGATGAAAACTAACGATAAAATTTGCCCCCACGAAAAAATTTAATTCATTTTTAATAAGTTCACTACTTTCTTTTAGGACGGAATGGGTAACATAAAACGTATGATTTTCATAATAATCTAATTTTGGTCGATGTAGCCTTTGGACACAATCTTCTATGGCTAAAGGATGAAAATGAAACGTAGTAGATAAATGTTCAATTTCCTTATCCGTCGGTTCATGAAAATCAGCCCAAAACCATTTATAATTCGAGAAGTTTATTTCATTAATATTCTCAGTATGGATTTCTAGTTTATGTTCTTCCGTTATACCAATAACTTTAATCATTAAAACGTCTCCTTAATAAGGATAAGCCTTTTTTTCACATAATTCCCTAAACTTATTGAACTATTCTTTGAATCTTCCGTATAAGTGTTTCAAAATGGCCATTACACCTTCTTCTTTCTTCGAACAACATAAACTATACCTTCTTGAAAAGATCCACTCTGATAATCGAACCAGAGCATAGTTCAAATACAAAATGAAATGGAATCCACTTATGTCACAGAGGGCAATATTATATTAAAGAGTTGAAATAGATCTTTAGCATGAGCTAATTTGTAACGTTTATGAAGAGTTTTAAGATAAAATAAGGTGGTTTAGAATGTTTGGGAAAATAATGTATGACACTTCACAGAAGTCGAAAAAAACTTAACTAACCTAATCGCAATCAAAGATCAGTTAATGAAATTGACTACTTGTACCAATATTCTCCATCTCCTCTATATAGAGTAAAAGAGATCTTTTTATAAAAGATAGATAAATGAAACATTTAAGCAATAAGTTAACTTTGTATTTGGCAAGTAAAAAATGTATGATTTGGCATTTAAAATTGTATGCCACTTGCCAAATCCTTTTATCCATGTAGTAAGGATTCTTTATAACGGAAACTATCACCTGTAAAGAGTAGTAAA
>NZ_JAOUSE010000010.1:0-72086 GCF_025660415.1 Pallidibacillus thermolactis | reverse complement strand
CTTCTGGAACCAATTGATCAAGAGCCACCATTTCCAATTGATTTCGATTATTGTCTGTACGCTTCGATAACATCCTAAATTTCCCCCGTTAACCAAGAATTCTATCCCTATTATACAAAAAAAGCCTGTAGATTTGGCCACTAGTTAGGGACTTTGTCTACAAGCTGAGCTGTCCTTTCTCTATGTAAAGGACAGCTTTTTACTTGAGAGATTTTTGAGTTGAACTTTATTTTTTATGGTATACTTCAATTCTTTAATGACCTTGTATTTAATGATTCATCAATATTTCTGAAATTGAAATAATCGGATCCTGAACAAAACTTCATAACAGCATATTTAACGACCTATCCTAGATTAGATAGCTGTTAATTGTATTTTTAGTTTTTATATTCCCTTATTATTTTGGACTTGGATGGCCTATTTCCATGTTGAAAAAACTCTTGCAAATAATGGTGCTCTTCTCCAAAAAATCCGTTTGAGATAATGATGTCATATGTTTCATGTAACGGTTCTGCATTCCACAGAATTGAATTTGAAAATCCCTCGGAAATAATTAGACCCTCATTATTTAAATCTTTTCATTCATTTAACGTTATTTCGCGAAGAATTCGTGCTGCTTAATGAAAGTTTTCTCATTCACTTATCCTCTATTTTTCTAAAATTCACTCTATTATATTTTTCATGCTTTATATAAAAAATGAAAATAAATGGGTATTGATTAAATGTTTTATCTGTTATATTATTTGTATAACAGATAAAACTTATTGAAAAGGGTGATAAACATGATGATTATGATTGATTTACAGTCAGAAACACCCATTTATATGCAGTTAAAAAATAAAATAATCGAAGGGATTGCATCAAAACAAATTCAACCTGGTGACCCATTACCGTCCGTTCGCAATCTCGCTCAAGATTTAGGCATTAATATGCACACAGTGAATAAAGCATATCAACTGTTAAAACAAGATGGCTTTATCCATATTCACCGCCAAAAGGGTGTTGTTGTGAATCCAGATGGAATGCCCAAAGTGGATGCATCATATGTAACTCTATTGAAAGAGCGATTACGACCACTGATCAGCGAATCGATTTGTCGAGGGATGGATGAAAAGGAAATATTTATATATTGTAAGGAGATTATGGATGAAATTAAAAAAGGAGGCGAACAATCATAATGTTTTATATAGTATTCCTCATTATCTTACCTATCGTTTTTTTTATAGCTTTCACACCTTATATAACGAGGAAAACAGAAAGTTTCGGTGTTACAATTCCTTCTGATTTGTATAAACATAAAACAATTGAAGCATATCGTAAACGATATGCAAAACAAACACTTGCTATAGGACTCGTTTATGTTTTATTACTAATCATTCTTTCATTTTCAGTTCGTGAGACTGTTTGGATTGGTATTTTTCCTATTAGTGTTTTTGTTTATTTAATCATTGCGTTTCTTATTTACCTTCAATATCATAAAAAAATGAAACTTTTAAAAGAACGAGAAAATTGGTTTGAAAATAGAAAAGAAACGCTAGCAGTAGATCTTCGTTTTTATAAAGATAAAAAGACCTACTCCAACTGGTGGTTTATGATTCCATTTCTCATTGTTGCCACTGTTACCGCTTGGTCATATTTAAATTATGACTTAATACCTGATCAAATTCCGATGCAGTATGATTTAAATGGTGAAGTTATACGATCAATTGAAAAATCTCCCGTTGCCCTAATGTCTTTTCCTCTTTTACAATTGTTTTTAATTGGTGTGTTTGTATTCATCAATATAATTATTGGTCAAAGTAAGCAACAAATTGATCCAGCTAATCCGGAAAAATCAGTACAGCAAAACCTTATCTTTAGACGTCGTTGGTCAATGTTTATAATCATAAGCAGTATCGCTTTAAACATTGTGATGTCATTACCACAACTTTCTTTTATATTAAATCTTAATCCAAATGTACTATTTATTGTTATGATGATTGTTGTTGGTTTTATTGTAGTTGGAGCATTTTTAATATCGATTTTTACAGGACAAGGCGGTAGCAGAGTAAGGAATATTGAAGCTAATGTTGTCATTGGTAAATCAGGTGAAAAGATTAACCGTGATGACGATAAGTATTGGAAACTTGGTATCTTTTATTTTAACCCTCAAGATCCGGCGAATTGGGTTGAGAAGCGATTTGGCAGTGGTTGGACAGCCAATTTTGCTAAACCAATCCCATGGATCTTTTTAATCCTTGTTATTTTAATACCACTTTTAATTGCAAAGTTGACTTCATAGGTGAACAAAAAGAGCATGGTTCAATGGTAGCGACCCCCAAAGTTAGATATATTAGTCTAACTTTGGGGGTGTAGTACCAATCACCACGCTCTTTTTTCGTAAAGAATAGAGATTCTTTTGAGTTTAAAATAGGATATGTGCAATGCCTACAATAATTGGTAATGTGATTAATGTTCTTAATAGGAAAATGAAAAATAAGTCTTTAAAATTAACTGGTATTTTAGAACCGAGCAATAAGCCACCAACTTCAGATAAGTAAATTAATTGAGTGACCGATAATGCTGCGATAATAAAACGGGTCATCTCACTTTCAATGCCTGTTGCAATAATGGCAGGTAAAAACATATCGGCAAAGCCAATTAAGATTGTTTCCGATGCAGCTACTGCTTCAGGTACTTGTAACAATTGCAGCAGTGGTATAAAAGGGGTACCGAGCCATTGAAAAATAGGAGTATGTTCCGCAATAATTAACGCTAATGTACCAACAGCCATGACCACAGGGGCTACCCCAATCCACATATCAAGGACATTTTTTATACCTTCTTTAATGACAGACATAACGTTTGTATTCTTTTGAGCTCTCTTAACTGCTTCAGAAAACCCATAACTTAAAGGAGTAAACCCTTCAGGAATACCTTCATTATCGGAAGCTTCATTACCGTTTATATATCTATTTTCTTTTTTCGATAATGGAGGAATTCTCGGCATAATAATCGCTGCCAATAGACCTGCAAATGTAATAGTTAAATAAAAAGGTACAAACATATGACCTAAACCAACGGTAGAGACCACGACTAAACTGAACGTGATGGATACAATGGAAAAGGTTGTTGCGACAATGGCAGCCTCTTTTTTTGTATAAAAACCTTCCTCGTATTGTCGACTGGTTAGAAGTATACCGATTGTACCGTCACCAAGCCAAGAGGCCAAAGCATCCATTGCTGAACGGCCTGGAAGCTTGAAAAGTGGCCGCATAATTTTAATACATAAGGCGCCGAAGAACTCTAATAAACCGAAATTTAAAAATAAAGGGAGAAATAAACCTGCCCATAAAAAGACAGAAAATAGTGTTGTGAGGAGTCCTTCATCACTTAATAAAGTCCCCCCTGTATCCTCAGACCAAATCCATTCTGGCCCCCATTCAAAATACGTAATATAGGCAAAAATGACGGCCAATATTCGAATAATAAACCAAACATTGGTTACATTAAACAATCCGTTCCAAAAGGAGGAGTTCACAATTTTTTTGGGTGCCCAAATTTTTGTAATCAGTGTGCAAACAAATGTAATTGTAATAATGACGAGCATAATCTCAGGGATAAACCCATATAGAATATTTTGAATCCAACCGGATAAAAAGGCGATTGGAATCGTTATTTCACCGTTAATAGAAAGAGGGAACATAAATAAAAATAAACCTATCAATGAGGGGATGATAAATTTTACTATTTGTTGTAATGACCTTTGTTTATCCATAACTACTCCTTAATATAGAAAATACTATATTCATATTATTGTATAACTATTCAATTGTCCACAATTTTTATACAAAAAAATTTAAGAAATTTTGGAAAATATTGGAATTATATGAATGAAAACTCACGATCTGTAGAAAAATTAAAAATATGATTTAATAGAACTATAGCAATAGGAAACTTTATTGAAAGGAAGTAAAGATATGGTATATAAAACAAATGGTAAAGCAACACTTGAATTAATTAAGACACTTGTGTCTATTCCAAGTCCTACTGGAAATACAGAACGCGTCATTGCCTTTGTTGAAAAGTTTTTTCAAAATTTGGGTATACATACGACCCGTAATCGTAAAGGAGGATTAATTGCAACAATACAAGGTAAGGATACAAGTAAACATCGAATGTTAACGGCCCATGTCGATACATTAGGAGCGATGGTAAAGGAAATTAAAGAGAATGGTCGTCTCCGACTTGATATGATTGGTGGATTTGCTTGGAATTCTGTTGAAGGGGAATATTGCCAAATAGAGACTTCTTCTGGAAACATTTACACTGGCACGATTTTAATGCATCAACAATCAGTACATGTGTATAAAGACGCACGGACGGCTGAACGGAATCAAGATAACATAGAAGTAAGATTAGATGAGAAAGTAATGAATGCTGAAGAAGTTCGTGCCCTTGGTATTGAAGTAGGGGACTTTGTTGCCTTTGATCCACGAGTACAAGTGTTAGATAACGGATTTATTAAATCTCGACATTTAGATGATAAAGCAAGTGTTGGTATTTTGATGAAGGTGGTTGAATATATCGTAAAGGGAAAAATTGAACTGCCTTATACAACTCATTTCTTAATTTCAAACAATGAGGAAATTGGCTATGGCGGTAATTCCAATATTACACCGGAAACAATTGAGTACTTAGCGGTTGATATGGGAGCGATGGGTGATGGTCAGCAAACCGATGAATATACGGTATCCATTTGTGTAAAGGATTCAAGTGGTCCTTATAATTTGAAACTCCGTAAGCATCTTGTTAAGCTTGCTGAAAAAAATGGAATTGAATATCAATTAGATATATATCCTTATTATGGATCCGATGCCTCTGCAGCAATTCGAAGTGGGTTTGACATCGTTCATGGTTTAATTGGTCCTGGAATTGATTCTTCCCATGCCTTTGAGCGTACACATGTTTCTTCAATTGAAAACACCGAGAAGCTAATTTATCACTATTTATTGTCGGCGATGGTAGAGGAATAGAAGAGCCTGATTCCTTGATTAAGGGATCAGTTTTTTTATTAAAATGAAGTTTGCTTGGTTAAGAAAAAAAGAAAAGGTTAAGAATTGACATTTACGTTAACGTAAATATAATAGTAAATATGAAATAAAAATTCAGAAAGTTGTGAATGTAATGACATATGTATACACAATTTCAGAATTAGCAGAAGAATTTGATATAAGTGCACGAACAATCCGTTATTATGAAGAAATCAATTTAATTCACCCAAATCGTACAGAAAATGGTCACCGTATTTATACAAGGAGAGATAGAGCTAGACTAAGACTAATATTAAGAGGGAAACGCTTTGGATTTTCACTAGAGGAAATTGCTGAGATGATTACACTTTTCGACAAAGATCGTACAGGTGAAAAACAGCTAGAAGTTACAATTCAATACGGTCAAAAGAAACTTTTAGAAATGGAAGAAAAAATAAACGATATGGTAGCGCTAAAAGGAGAAATAGAAGAACTTTTGTTAGATTTTCAAAAACGTTTAAATAAAATAAAGGAGGAGAAAAAGAATGAATTTGTCTGAGATATTAGCGGTAAGTGCACGGAAATTTCCCAATAAAGAAGGATTTATTGCTGGAGAAGATAGGTTGACTTATAAAGAAGTAAATGAATACGTAAACCGACTAGCAAATGCATTAATGCAAAGAGGTATTCGAAAAGGGGATAAAGTAATTTTATTTTCACCCAATACAATGGAATTCATTTATGGCTATTTTGCAGTTCAGCGGATTGGTGGAGTTATAGTCCCGGTCAATGCGAAATCCGTTACAGAGGAACTCGATTATATTATATCCCATAGCGAGGCAAAAGCATTTATTGGTCACCATATATTATTTCCACAAGTAGAGCCTCTAATTGAAAAACATCTCCTCCTCTGGATAACAACATCAGATGGTTATTCGAAAGTTGAGAATATGTATAGTTTAATTGAGAATAGTTCCAATCATGATATAGAATGTCAACTTCAAGCAGATGAACTTTCAACAATGCTTTATACCTCTGGTACAACAGGTAAACCGAAAGGCGTGTTGTTTACCCATCATAATATTTTAACGATAGCATCCATGATGTGTATTGAAGCGCAAATCAATGATGATGCCAGATTGTTACATATGATGCCTCTTAGCCATTCAGCCCCTTTACACTTGTTTTTAGTTTCGGGTACATATGTTGGTGCCACTCATGTATTAGCGTCTACATTTACACCTGAATTGTTATTGCAGCTCGTTGATCAGGAAAAAATTACTCACTTTTTTGGTGCACCTGTAGCCTATTTAATGACTGCCCGTCATCCAGAAATTGATAAATATGATTTAACAAGTGTTAGACGTTGGATGTATGGCGCTAGTCCATTATCAAAAAATGAAGTTCTTCTCATAAAAGAAAGATTTAAAACAAATCAATTGATGTGTTTATATGGTTTAACAGAGGCAGGACCAAACGGCACCTTTTTATCGCCTAAAGAACATGAAACCAAAGCAGGCAGTGTAGGAAAACGTGCTGCATTGAATTGTGAAGTACGAATTGTAAATGAAAGCGGTGAAGATGTTAAACCGAATGAAATTGGAGAGATTATCATTCGCGGAGAGGGAAATATGGTGGGCTATTTTAAAGATAAAGAAAAAACAGAGGAAACAATAAAGGATGGTTGGATATATTCTGGTGATTTGGCCAAGGTTGATGAAGATGGCTATATATGGATTGTAGATCGTAAAAAAGACGTCATTATTTCTGGTGGTGTTAATATTTATCCTACGGAAATAGAAAATGTACTGAAAACGCATCCACATATTATCGATGTGGCCATTGTTGGTATCCCCCATCCAGAATGGGGAGAAACCGCAAAAGCGTATGTTGTGGCAACAAAACCTATAGAGAACTTAGCGCAGGAGTGCAAATCATTTTTAGATGGGAAGGTAGCAAAGTACAAAATTCCACGCTTGTATGAACAATTGGATGAACTGCCGAGGAATGCCGCAGGGAAAATTTTAAAACATCAATTAAAAGAAAGGATGAAGATCTAATGAATGTACTTGAGAAGCAAGAATCCCTTTTACTTCGTGTATTAAAGAAGAAGTTAAGCCCAAATTTATATCATTATGCAGTAAATGAACTCGAGGAATTTTATGAAAAGTGTTATAACGAATTTGATTCTCGTGCTGTTCATACTGATCGAGAAGGTCAGCCGAAACTTGTCAAATATAATAAATTTGGTGAGGAAGTAAATGAAATATGGGTAAATGAAGGATATAAAAAGACCGTTGAAGATACCTATAGAACTGGGATTGTTGGTTATGTACATAAAAAGATACCCGAATTAGGGGAAGTAGGAAACTATATTTATAGTTATGCTCAAGGTTATTTACTTTCTCAAGTTGAGCCAGGTTTTTATTGTCCGGTTACCTTAACGATGGCGACAGCTTATTTAGTGGATCAATACGCTGATGAACCGTTAAAAGCAAAATTTCTTCCGCATATTTTGTCAACGGGTGATGCCGAACTTTATGAAGGAGCCACTTTTTTAACAGAACGCCAAGGTGGATCTGATGTTGGTGCCAATGTAGTTAAAGCAGTAAAAGAAGGAGATGTGTATCGTCTATATGGTGAAAAATATTTTGCCTCGAACGCTGGTCAATGTGGAGTAGCCACCGTTTTAGCACGCATAGAAGGGGCACCTGCTGGAACAAAGGGGTTAAGTTTATTCTTAGTACCTTGGAGAAAAAGCGATGGGACTACAAATCATATTCAAATTCGCCGTCTCAAAGACAAATTAGGTGTTCGAGCCGTTCCGTCGGCAGAAATTGTCTTTGAAGGATCAAAAGCCTACCTGATTGGCGATCCGAAAAAAGGTTTCTACTATATGATGGAAGCATTAAACTTATCTCGGGTATGTAATGCAGTTGCTTCCCTCGGAATTATGAAACGGGCATTAAAGGAATCAATTGAATATGCCAACTGGCGCACAGCTTTTGGTCAATCAATTATAAAATACCCAATGGTTCAAGAAACATTAGCCACAATGCAAGCTCGATTTGAAGTACAACTTTCGGCATTATTTGAATCCATTGAGTTATTTGACTTCGTTATGCGTTTTAGGGAAAAGGCATCAGAACAACAAATTGCGTTAAATCGTTTATATATAGCATTGTTAAAAGCCCGTACAGCCGACGAAGCGATTGATTTTTCTCATAAAGCTATCGAAACTCATGGTGGAAATGGATATATCGAAGACTTTGTCACACCACGTCTTTTACGAGATGCACAAGTATTAACAGTTTGGGAAGGAACAGCGAATATCCTAGGTTTAGAAGTACTGCGATTAATGAAGAAGTATGAAATTCATCAAACCTTTATACGACAAATGGAAGAGCAAATAGATCAAGTAAATTTTGATACGTTACGATTATCCTTGATTAAACAAAAGTTAGCGAAGTTGAAGGACCTGACAAAAGTATTAGTCGGTGCTGATGAAACTTTACAAACATATCATGCAAAACGTATGGCAAATACAATGACAGATCTATTTTTAGCTGTGCATGCAATGACACGGATTGAAAATAACCGAGATAAACAAATAGCAAAAATATTTATTGATCATTTATATGATGATCATCCATTAGATCAAGAAATGTTACCACATAAATATTTTGAAGAGATTATTGGTGAACATACATTAGTGCAAAATTAAAAAAGAATGTCCCCCGGTATAAATTGGCACGGGGGAAATTGTTTTTACCTTATTTAAGATGCTTTTCGTATAAAGAGTAGCCTTTGTTAGCTCCTACTTTTGTTAAACCACATTTTTTGCCGTAAAATTCATTTAGTTTTTCATTATCTTCAACACAGTCGAGACGGAAAATTTCTTTCCCTTTTCGGGTTAAATACTCAATAATCCAATCGATGATTTCTTTTCCTAATCCACCACCTGTATAATTTGGGTGGATAGCAATTTTATGTAGATAGGCTGCGTTATCTTCTCTTATTCCCCATAAACCTTTATCCCACTCGTTTTGATGATCATAAAGAGTGAATGTTGCAATTAGTTTACCATCATGATCTTTAATCATGAATGTTTCATGATTGCGAATGCCATTTAAAATTTCTTTATCGTCTTCACCAGCAATCACTGTATCCCATTGTTCAGGGTGTTTCTCACTTACCCATAGGGCAGTTTCTTTTAGTAAATTTAAAATAGCATCTGCATCATCCATTGTTGCTATATAAATGTCATAATCTTTAATGTTGTTCATTTTTATTGTCATTGAGCAGTCTCCTTTAGTATTTATTTCCTGGACTATACAGTTGTTTTTATTTTGAACGAAAGTTATTTTACCATTCATGTTATGGATGTTCAAATTCTTCCTTTTTTTTAAGTATTTACCTAACGCGGTAAAACCTGACTATATATGATAAAGATATAAAATTATGGTTAATATAATAATAAATTGGAAAATTCATCGAGGTATTGTATGTTGAAAAAACGATATTTATTTGGGGATGTTATTCGTCTCAATTATTTTATCAGGCTGTTTACCAGATGAAGAACATCAAACAAAGCCGAATTCAGAAGTCGTTCCAACCTCAGGTATTGAAGAAATAGCGACGAAGTTACGGATACCATGGTCCATTGATTTTGATGGACAAGTATTTTGTATTTTTAGGGCGAATTATGGTGGCCAGTAATTCAGGAAAGTGAAAATATGGAAACTCCGCTATTTCATTCGGGTACTACCACTTGGGCACCATCGGGGTTAGCTAACCACGACGGTACACAGCTTCGAGGAAACGGAGTTCGTGCCTTTAATTTAGAATAATAAACCTACGATCAGTTCCTCCCGGGTTAGGGTCGTGTTCGTAATGTGTATATTTTCGAAAATGAATTGTATTTTATAACGAATAACGATGGTCGTGGTCAAAAGTCCGTTTGAGATCAACTGTTAAAAATATAAAAAAGAATTCTGATTAAGTGTAATTTTTATCTCTTCTTGCAAAATGAATCTCAAACACTTGTGTGGGGAACAGCTGCTGTTCGCATGAATGGAATAATTAGGTAAAAAATAATAGTAGTATAAACCTGTCATAATATGGTTTACACTACTATTATAGTTTAAGAAAGTAAAATTTTATTGTTAGGATCTAGTGTATTACACACTTTTCATATACGTTTATTTAATCATCCCACTTATAGCTCCAAAACCGTTCAATTTCAACCCGTTTTACGGTATCTGGGTCACCTTGTTCATAACGTTTGACCATCTCATCGAAAAAGAACCCAGTTTGGGAACGATGAGCTCCCATGGAACCAAGTTTTTCTTTTACCGAATCATGAATATGGTGTACAATATCAGGTTGGCCGAGTTCTTCTTCACAGTTATTTGAAAAAGCTATGCAATGAAGCTTCGGACGTTTCTCTTTCGGTATACGTTTAACGGCACGAACAACCGCACGACCAGTTGCTTCATGATCAGGATGGACAGAATAACCAGGATAAAAGGTAATGACAAGAGATGGATTCAGTTCATCAATCATATTGGAAAAGAGATCCGCTAATTTTTCTTCATCCTCAAATTCAACCGTTTTATCCCGAAATCCGAGCATTCTTAAATCTTTGATTCCAATGGCTTGTGCAGATGCTAATAATTCCTTTTTGCGAATTTTTGGTAAAGACTCCCTCGTTGCAAAAGGAGGGTTTCCTAAATTTCTCCCCATTTCGCCAAGCGTGAGGCAAGCATAGGTTACGGGTGTCCCTTGTTTTATGTGAGTAGCCAATGTACCGGATATACCAAAGGCTTCATCGTCAGGGTGAGGTAATATGACAAGGACCTGTCTTTCTTTTTCAATCATTAAAGAAAGCTCCTTTCTAAATCAAAATTTATATTTAACTAGAGGAGGAGAATAAAAAAGACAACATTTATTCATAAGGTTGATAAAAGATAAAACATCAACAATCTTCGAAACGTCCTTCATTTTAATGATTATCAATTTGTCGTGACTGTTTCTTCAGGCGTTCTCCAACTAGCAAACTATTCAAAAGGTGTTTTGCTTATTTCAAAGGCAATCGCTAATTTGTTATTATGATCAATACCACACATTAATAATCTTCCTTGTTCATCGAGCTCATAATGGGTTAATCCTTCACCATACACCCATCCTGATTCAATCTTTAACCCTACCCGATAAGGTCCTTCTCCAGCAATGGTTCCACGTTCATAACGAATTTTTACATTCCTTATAAAAGCACTTGCATTAAAAAAGTTTTCGTCGATATGAGTTGAATATGCACCATTTGTTGTTTCAACATGTATATAAACATCTTCATTTACAAATTGATTTATAATTACTTGAACTTTATTTTTATCAATTGGTTGCACAACAAATCTCCCTTTCTTGGAAACTACTTATAGTTTACTAAAAAAATACGAAGAAATCGATGGTAATATTGCTTATTAAGATTGTCATATTATACAAGTTTAATAGATTAATTTTTTCGAAATTATGTAGATTTCCCATAAATCAAACGGTTGCACGATTTTTAGCTAGAAAACTTATTAATTATTTGTTTTTTGAACTGTAACTTCTTTACTGAAGGAAATAAAGTTACGTATAAACGGCTAAACATAAGTAATTTTTGATACTTGAAACTTTATTAATTATCTGATAATATAATGATAGTTTTTATGCAAACGTTTTCCCTTAATATGAAACGATCATCGGATCAAATAAATAATGCTTTGGTCGTTTTATGAGAAAAGAAAGCGTTTTCTATGGTAGGAACAAAATTACAATTGAAAGAGAAAAAGGAGTGATGATTGTGGGGATTAAAAAGCGTTTTTCAAAAGTTTTAGCTATGGTTACCTTAGCAGGTACATTAATTTTGACAGGTTGTGGAGGTTCAAGTGAAAGTTCGAATTCTTCGGATAAAATCACAATCGATATTATGCAAGGTAAAGTAGAATTTCATTCTCAATTTGAAGAACTAGCGGAAGTTTATGAGAAGGAAAACCCTGAAGTCGACATTAACATTACAAGTGTTGGCGGTGGTACAGACTACTTAAGTCAGTTAAAAACTAAATTTGCTTCTGGTGATGAACCGGCTATTTTTAGTTTATTTGGTCCTGTAGAAGTTGAACAATTTAAAGATGACATTACGGATCTTTCGGATATGAAGGCTGTGGAATTAGCGTTTGAAGGAACTCTTGAAGCAGTTACAACTGAAGACGGACAAGTTGTCGGTTTACCATATAACCTAGAAGGATATGGGCTTATATATAATAAAAATGTATTTGAAAAAGCAGGTATAAACGCTGAAGAAATCATCACCTATGACGATTTGGAAAAGGCAGTGAAAACATTAGATAGTAAAAAAGAGGAACTCGGAATTGAAGCTGTATTTGCACTTCCAGGTAAAGAAAAATGGGTAATGAGTAACCATTTAGGTAATGTTTACTTAGCACCTGAATTTAACCATAACGTATTAGAGGCATGGAACTCACCAACAGTCGCTTTTGAAAAGGGTGAAGAATTTAAGAGAATGTTAGATTTACAGGCAAAGTATTCGATACAACCAGTCCTTAATCTAGATTATTCTCAACAAGTTGAACAATATTTTTCTCTAGAAAGTGTTGCTATGATTCAACAAGGTAACTGGGTATATCCGTCCATTGAACAAATGGATGCGGATTTTGCAGAAAATGGTATAGGAATGATACCAATTCCTGTAGAGGGGCTAGAAGGGCATCTTCCAGTAGGAATTCCAAACTTCTGGGCGGTTAACAATAACAAAGATGAAAAAACCATTCAAGCTGCAAAAGATTTCTTAGACTGGCTATATACATCAGAAATTGGCAAAGATTACGTATTAAATAAATTCAAGTTTGTTCCTGCTTATGAAGGTTATGATGCAGAACAGATTTCTGATCCACTTTCCAGAGTTGTATATGAATACTCTGAAAAAGGGAAAACAATTGGATGGATATTTTCCGGTTATCCTATTTCATGGGAACCTGATACGTTCGGTCCAAACTTACAAAAATATTTAGATGGAAAAATGTCTTGGGATGAATTAGTAGAGGATTCAATTAAAGACTGGGAAGAATTGCGAAAAAAATAAACAAATACACTTTGGAATAATCAACTTTATATAGAAGGGAGCTGTCCAAAACAGTAGATTTTAAAGGAAAGATAGCGATTCTATTGGGGAAAGCAAAAACTTTTATCCATACGTGGTATCTAGTCTAACGAATCTTTAAACTTGTTCAAGTTTGCACCATCGTTGACGAACTTTGAACCGTACATATGGAAATTCCCCGTAAAGAAATCTACTAGTCAGTTACTTAATGGACTGCTCCTTTGTTCATTGAGAATACTTTGTAAAAAAACATAGTTGATGCGTACTGGGAGGGGAATTTATGAGAAATAAAAGTGTATCGTTTTGGCTTTTTTTAACCCCAGTCTTGTTAAGCTTAAGTCTTGTTGTTATTGTTCCATTGCTTTTGGGACTATTTTATTCTTTTACGAACTGGAACGGATTAACGTTTACCGAATTTATTGGGTTTCAAAACTATATCCAAATTTTTCAAGATGAATCCTTTATAAATGCCCTGTGGTTTACAACAAAATTTACGATTGCATGTGTGATTTTACTTAATTTTATTGGTTTAGGGTTAGCGTTATTAGTTACAAGAAATTTAAAAACAAAAACATTTTTAAGAACTATATTTTTCATGCCAAATTTAATTGGTGGATTAATATTAGGTTTTATTTGGCAATTTATTTTTATCAATGTCTTTGATGCTGTTGGTAAAATGGCAGGACAAGATTGGTTAATGGGTTGGCTATCAAATGAGACAACTGGTTTCTGGGGACTTGTTATCATTACGGCATGGCAAATGGCAGGGTATATTATGATTATTTATATAGCTTATTTAGAAAGTGTTCCTCAAGAACTAGTAGAAGCAAGTGAAATGGACGGAGCTACAAGTTTTCAAAAATTTCGTTATGTCATATTTCCACTTGTTCGCCCAGCATTTACAGTTAGTATGTTTTTAACTTTATCTAATTCCTTCAAAATTTACGATCAAAACTTATCGCTTACCAATGGAGGTCCGTATGACTCGACTCAAATGCTTGCGATGAATATTGTAAGAACTGCCTTTGAAAGTAATCAAATGGCTCTAGGTGAAGCTAAAGCCGTGATTTTCTTTATTATTGTCGCCGCAATCGCATTAACCCAAGTGTACTATAATAAGAAGCGCGAGGTAGAAGTATAATGAAGAAGAAAAAACGAAAAGGTATACTTATCCTTGAAATTATTGGAGTTTTATTGGCCCTTCTTTGGTTAGCACCATTTTATTTAATGATTGTAAATGCATTTAAAACGAAAAAAGGGATATTTTCAGATGTATTAGGTTTTCCTGAAGAATTAACATTTGAAAACTTTAAAAATGCTTTTATCGATTTGGACTTTTTGAATGCGCTGTTTAATTCAGTGCTGGTTACGACCATTAGCGTAATGATTATTATCGTTTTCTCAGCAATGGCAGCATATGCTTTACAAAGAAACAATAGTAAATTAAGTAAGACATTACTATTGGTATTTGTAGCAGCAATGTTAATTCCGTTCCAATCGGTGATGATCCCACTTGTATCTATTTTCGGTAGTGTAGATATGTTGAATCGCCCAGGTTTAATTTTTATGTATTTAGGATTTGGCTGTAGTTTATCTATTTTCTTATATCACGGTAGTTTATCCAGTATTTCAAAATCATTAGATGAAGCAGCAATAATGGATGGTGCAAACAGATTGCAAATTTTTTGGCATATCATATTTCCAATATTAAAACCGATCTCTGTGACGGTAGCTATATTAAACTTAATTTGGATATGGAATGATTACTTATTACCATCCCTTGTTTTAAGTGGGGCAAATGAAACCATTCCACTACGAATGTTTTATTTCTTTGGGCAATATACGAAACAGTGGCATCTAGCTCTTGCTGGATTGACGCTTGCCATTATTCCTGTCATCATTTTTTATTTCGTTTCCCAAAAACATATTATTAAAGGTGTTGTTGAAGGTGCGGTAAAATAGAGTACGATATTCCCGATTTGCCAACAAGAGGAGGAAAAAATAAAGAAATGGGTGTCACAATTAAAGATGTTGCTAGGAAAGCAAATGTATCGCCTTCAACAGTTTCCCGTGTATTAGCTGATAGTCCAAAAATAAGTGAGAAAACGAAACAACATGTTCGTAAAGTCATTGAAGAGTTAGGTTATCATACGAACTTAAACGCAAGGTCACTTGTTAGTAAAACGACTCAAACGATTGGTATTGTTTTGAAAAACTCCGATAAAGAAGCGCTCCATTCTACATTTGCTCCTGAAGTTTTAAGAGGGATTAGTGCCACTTGCAGCAAATATGATTATAATATTCGCCTAACGACTGGGGCATCAGAGGAAGAGATTTATCAAGAAGTTGTAAAAATGGTACGTGGGAAACAAGTTGACGGGATTATTGTCTTGTATTCAAAAAGGACTGACCGAGTTGTCCCATATTTAATGGAATGTGAATTTCCATTTGTGATTATTGGCAAACCTGAAAAAAATCCAAATAAAATTTCGTACGTTGATAATGATAATATTCAAGCTGCAATGGATGCAACGAATTATTTAATCCAATTAGGCCATAGACAAATCGCTTTTATTAGTGATGATCCAACGTATGAAGTTGCCCAAAATCGCTTAATTGGTTATAAACAAGCGATGAATAACAATTATTTAAATGTTCCTAATGAATATATTCACCATGTAAAAAATAAATATAATCAAGGTTTTCAAGTTGTACAAAAGTTAATGTCTTTATCAGCACCGCCAACGGGTATTGTTATTACAGATGATTTTAACGCATTAATTGTTTTATCAGCGCTACAAGCACTAAATAAAAAGGTACCTAAAGATGTTAGTTTGATTAGTTTTAACAATTCCCCTATTTCAGAGGTTACGTTTCCGAAGTTAACATCTGTAGATATTCAAATTTATCAACTTGGATATGAAGCTGCAAAATTATTAGTTACACAAATTAATGAGCCAGATCATATTAAAAAAAGTGTCATTATCCCTTGTATAATAAAAGAACGTGAATCCTGTTCGAGTCGAAATCATGAAAAAGAGAATTAAAAGGGATTCCTATTTGTTCATAATGCAAACCTTTGCCTTATGTTTATAGGTGTTTAGGAGGCAGAGATGAATGAAACAAACGAGCATTATGTACGGCATTACCGCTGTATGTGAATGGATTATGAGGTTTTCAGTCATTAATATTTTATGGATAATCTTTAATTTTCCAATAAGTTGGCTAGTACTGAATCTGATTTTTGCCAACGATTGGAGTTCATTGATCATTTTCTTTATTCTTATTGTACTATTGGCCCCAATAGTCTTTTTCCCTGCAACTCAAGCGATGTTTGCTGTGGTACGGGAATGGATTTTAGGTCATGAAAGTAATAGTTTAATAAAGTCATATTGGCACCACTATAAGAAAAACTATAGAAAAAGTACAATAGCTGGTTTCATTATGACCACGCTTTGGTTAGGTTTATTAACAAATATTGTTTATTTTAGTCAATCTAACGCTCTTCTTATGTTTCTTTTAATATTTTTAGGGGTTGTATTATTTGTTTTTACAGTAAATTTTTTCTCTGTAATGGCGCATTATCACCTCGGTATAAAAGATTTAATGAAAAATACATTTGCTATCACGTTCGGCAGTCCGCTACTTTTTATTACAATTATAATCTGTGGAGTACTTCTGGTTTATATTTGTAGTCAAGCTTGGTATGTGCTTACTTTTTTTGCAGGATCTTTGTTTGCTTTCTTATCCTTTTCTGCGTTTTATCGTTTATTTCTTAAGTTGTTGAAGGGTAAGCAGCAGTAAGGTTATTCGACAAACAATTTCTAGGTGAATAATGACAATCAAAAAGGTATTTCATTACCCCATTTACGTGTTTGAGGCGTCATGGATTTTCCCTGTTATGATTATAGGTGATGAATTGGAATTAAGATAGAAATATCTCAAATGACTTTTTATACTTTATGCTAATAGATAGAAAAATGTAAGGGTTTACCGTCAAACTATTACAAACTGGAGTAATGCTTAAGTGCGTTCTTTGTCCGATGAAGTTTGTTCAGAGCAGGTATTAAATTGAAAATTAGAATGGTTGGGAAGTAATTATTTATTAAGGAAATAAAAGGTTAAAGAGGTGGGAGTTTATGATAAAAACTTGGTGGAAGGAAAGTGTGGTCTATCAAGTTTATCCTCGTAGTTTTAAAGATAGTAACAGCGATGGTATTGGCGATTTACGAGGGATTATAGAAAAACTTGATTATTTATATGATTTAGGAATAGATGTTATCTGGTTGTGCCCGGTGTACAAATCACCAAATGATGATAATGGTTATGATATTTCTGATTATCAAGACATAATGGATGAATTCGGTACAATGGACGACTTTGATGAATTGCTTGAAGAAGTCCATAAGCGGGGGATGAAGCTTATTATGGACTTAGTGCCTAACCATACATCAGATGAACACCCGTGGTTTATTGAATCACGCTCTTCGAAAGATAATCCGAAGCGAGATTGGTATATCTGGCGTGATGGCAAAGAAAATGGTGAACGACCAAATAACTGGAAATCAATTTTCGAAGGGTCTGTATGGGAATATGATGAAAAGACAGATCAATATTACTTCCATCTCTTCTCGAAAAAACAACCAGATTTAAACTGGGAAAATGAAGAGGTTCGAGCGGCGCTAAAAGAAATGGTTTGTTGGTGGCTTGATAAAGGGATAGACGGTTTCCGCATTGATGCGATTTCCCATATAAAAAAGGAACCGGGGTTTCCTGATTTACCAAACCCGAAAAATGAAGAATTTGTTGATGCAATGAAGTATACCCGAAATGTAAAAGGAATTGAAGAATGGCTCGATGATTTTTCGAAAGATACGTTTAAAAAGTATGACATTATGACCGTAGGCGAAGCAAATGGTGTAACAGTTGAGGATGCTGACAAGTGGGTTGGTGAAGAAAATGGATTTATGAATATGATTTTTCAATTTGAGCATTTAGGTCTTTGGGATAAAGATACACGTGGACCAGTCGATGTAGTCAAATTAAAGAAAATTTTAACAAAATGGCAAAAGGGATTAGAAGGAAAAGGTTGGAATGCATTATTTTTAGAAAACCATGACCAGCCCCGTAGTGTATCCGTTCTTGGGTGCGATAAGAAATATTGGAAAGAAAGCGCGAAGATGTTGGGCGCTCTCTACTTTTTAATGCAAGGAACACCTTACATTTATCAAGGTCAAGAGATTGGGATGACAAATGTCCAATTTCCAAATATTGAAGATTATGATGATATTAGTATGAGAAACTATTACGAAGCCGAACGAAAAAAAGGACGATCCCATGAGGAAATTATGCCTGTTCTATGGCGCAATTGCCGTGATAATAGCCGGACACCAATGCAATGGAATAGCGGTAACAATGGGGGTTTTACAACCGCTGATAAAACTTGGCTAGGTGTGAATCCAAACTATAAACAAATTAATGTTGAGGAGCAACTGAAGGATCCGGATTCCATTTTGAACTTTTATAAAAAAATGATACGCGTTCGGAAAGAACACGAAGTATTTGTTTACGGCACGTATGACTTGTTGATGCAGGAACACCCACGGTTATTTATATATACAAGAACATTGGAAGACAAGAAAGCCGTTGTCATTTGTAATTTTAGCAAGGAAAAAGTGACATTCATACGTCCGGGAGAATTATCATTTAGCGAGTCAAAATTATTGCTTAATAACTATCAAGCCGCAACCGAAGAGTTACCGAATGATTTTATTTTAGAACCTTATGAAACAAGGGTATATTTACTGAAATAACGAAGCATTAAATGGTTCTGTTCGTGTAATGATGGATTAGGGGGAGTCTAAGTGAAAGAGGTTCAAGCAATTTTGTTTGATTTAGACGGAGTAATCACTGATACAGCGGAATATCATTATCTGGCCTGGAAAAAATTGGCCCGTGAATTAGGGATTGAGATCGACCGTACATTTAATGAGCAGTTAAAGGGTGTTAGCCGAATTGATTCGTTAGAAAAGATTTTAGCATACGGCAACCGGCTACAAGATTTTACGAGGGAAGAAAAGGAAGCGTTAGCTAATAAGAAAAATGAGCTTTATAAAAAGATGATTACCAATATTACACCTGCTGATTTACTGCCTGGCATCAAGGAATTTTTAGAAGAAGTCAAGCAAGCTAATTTGAAAACAGGGATTGCTTCCGCTAGTAAAAATGCTTTCCGTGTAATTGACTATCTTCAAGTAGGAGATTATTTTGATATTATCGTCGATGCAGCAAAAGTAGAAAAAGGAAAACCAGATCCAGAAATCTTTCTTAAAGGAGCAGATCAATTAGGGGTTGATTACTGTACTTGTATTGGTATAGAAGATGCTGCTGCAGGGATCAAAGCGATAAAGAGCGCTGGTATGTTTGCCGTTGGTATCGGCTCCCGAACAGAACTTAAGGAAGCAGATATTATCTTATCTTCAACAAATGAGCTTACTTTAGAAACAATTTTACCAGCCTATAAAAATACTAGCGCTGCCCAATAATTCCATATTGACAAAGAAATGGCTGTCCAGAAAGTCTGATTTTAGGGATCATTGATTGTACGTTGGCGGATGTGCATCCACGGCCACAGCCACCTTAAGCGTACAATTCCGTTTACGGGGCTTTGGATTGTGTGTCTGACGATTAAGCGTTCCGGCACATAAGCTTTTACTGTCCCCGTTAGATTCACCACCATCTGTTTTTATGACTTATTGGACAGCCCTTTTCTTATTACGTTTTAGCGTTTTTAATGTAACTAGATCATACCTTTGATGTTGTGATCGTAGGACGGTTTTCAGGGAATACGTTATAAGCGCCGTGCATAACAGGTCCAACATATTCATTTAACTTCCAACCGTGTTTAATAGCAGCTGCTACAAATTCCTTTGCACGAACAACCGCATCAAATACATTTTCACCATTTGCAAGATTTGCCGTAATTGCTGCTGCAAAGGAACAACCTGCACCGTGATTATAAGTTGTTTCTAATTTTTCTGTTTCTAAAAGAATAAATTCTTTTCCATCATAATATAAATCGACTGCTTTATCCGTTTCTAATGCACGTCCACCTTTAATAACGACATGTTTAGCACCGAAATCATGAATTTTTTCCGCTGCTTTTTTCATATCATCAATTGTTCGTATAGGTCCATCGACTTTCGATAATTGCCATGCTTCAAAAAGATTAGGAGTAGTCACTAGCGCTCTCGGTAAAAGTAATTCACGGGCCGCATCAACCGTTTCAGGTAGAAGTACTTCATCTTCTCCTTTACATACCATAACCGGGTCAATGACCACTTTTTCCAATTTATATTGATCAATATATTTTGCACCTAATTCAGTAATGGCAACAGAACCTAACATTCCAGTTTTCATTGCATCTAATCCAACAGAAAAGGCACATTCTAATTGTTTATCGACGATTTCTGCATCAATCGGAAATACATTATGTTTCCACCCATTGTTAGGATCCATTGCAACTATGGAAGTTAACGCGTTCATTCCGTATGTGCCATGTTCTTGGAATGTTTTTAAATCAGCTTGGATACCTGCACCACCACTTGTATCAGAACCTGCAAGTGTCAATGTTTTTTTCATTGTCAAAATTCCCCCTTAGACCGAAGCTGTGAATAATTGAAATTGTAAAAAAATCTTATGCTTTATTATAACACTAAAGTCGTAGAACGAATAAAAAATTGTACCTAAATTGTTTTTCAATAACGTTTATGACAAATAGAGAATTGAAATTTAGGAGAGATGTTGCTGGAAATCCTTTTGGATAAAGACAAAACTACAAAATAGAAGTTCTCGCGGGAAAAGTAAGCTGATAATAGGTAAAAATGTCTATGAGAACGATGCTCGTGGAAATTAGGAAGCCAATATTAGGAAGAAATGTCTCTGAGAACAAGTCTTTCTGTCAAGATATGTTGAATTCACTGAGAAATGTTCCCGAGAGCACATTTCGTTAATAAAACACATTATAAATGAATACAAAAATCCCTTACGCCAATTTTCACAAATTGCCTGACTTTTAAAATAAGGGTTTTCCCTTTTATTCTTACGATAGCCGTCTTAACTTTCACTTATTTCTTGAAATTTCTTCGGTGTGACACCTGTGAATTTTTTAAACAAATAGGTATAGTAGCTTTGATTACAAAATTGAAATAAACTGCTAATTTGAGATAAGGGTAAGTCTGTGTGTAATAAAAAATACTTCGATTCTTCAATTTTCTTCCGATTTATAAATTCAATTAACGTCGTTCCTGTTTCCTTCCGAAAAATATCAGATAAATAACTGGGACTTACATATAGTTCTTTTGCGATCGACTGAAGCGATAAATCTTGCAATATATGATTATGGATATATGAAATGGCTTTGTTCACAATGCTGGAATAACGATTCAAATGTTCCTTTTCTAAAGTATCAATAAAAGTATGGACCATCTTTACTTCAAAGTCTTGTAATTTATTATAGTCCTCAAACTTTTCGATTTGTTGAATAATTACATCACTTAAATTATATGCAGTATCGGGATCTACTCCGCCACGAATAATCGCTCGTGTAAATAAAGTACATGAACAAATTAATGAGTTTTTTAGTGAACGTAATGGTGTACTTGCTAATTTTGCGCGTTGAAGTTGATTAATTTCATTTAATGCAGTAATTGCTTCTTTTCGATTGCCCAATTGAATCGCTGTTAATAATTTTTGTTCATGTTGGTATGAAGGATGTAAAAATTCCTTTTGTCTATTCTCCATCCTTGCCTTATAAAAATCATGTAGAATATGATCACGAACAATCGTTTCCATCATTTCCACCGCCTAATATCATAAAAAATTAATAAATTATAAAAAATATTAATATAATTGTAAGCGATTGCAATGTAAGATGCAATTGAAAGGCAAAAAAATAATAGGGGGCTAAAAGATGAAAAAGTCTATTAAGTTATTATTTTTCTTATTTTTAGCATGTATCTTATTGGTTGCTTGTTCAGGTGGAGATTCTGATACAAGCTCTAATAAAGAAGACGGCTCCAAAGATTCGAAAAATTCAGATGATAAAATCGTACTAAAATTTGCAGCACAAAATGATAATACACCTGCAACTCAAGCAGCCATTGATGCCTTTAACGAAAGTCAAGAAAAGTATCAAGTGGAATGGGTTGAAATGACAAATGACTCAGCACAAATGCACGATCAGTTATTAACTTCTCTATCTAGCGGTTCTGATGAATATGACATTCTTTCATTGGACGTAGTATGGGCTGGGGAATTTGCCGGTGCTGGTTATCTAGAACCGATTGATGTCATGATGAATGAAGCGGGTCTTAATAAAGATGACTTTAATGCTGGGTCTATGGCATCTGGTAACTATAAAGGAAAACAATATACACTTCCATTTTTCCCGGACTTAGGTCTACTTTACTATCGTAGCGATATTGTAAGTGACGAAGATGCTGAAAAATTACAAAATGGCAACTACACTTATGAAGATTTATTAGCGATGTCTGAAAAATATATGGGTGAAGGCGGAACAACAACAGGTTTCGTATATCAATCCGGACAGTACGAAGGATTAACAGTGAACTTAACAGAGTTTACAAACTCCTTTGAAGATATTCAAGGTGGACTAGAAACACTGTATCAATTTACAAAATCGAATGCAACACCTGAAGATATTTTAACTTACACAGAAGGTGAGGCGCATACAGCGTTTGAACAAGGTTTAGCTGTCTTTGAACGAAACTGGCCATATGCGTTAGGACGTATTACTGCACAAGAAGACGGTGTTGAGATCTCTGCTGATCAAGTAGGAATTGCACCCCTTCCAAACGGTGGAGCTGTAGGTGGTTGGTTACTTGGTATTAATAGCAAATCTAAAAATATCGAAGGTGCTTGGGAATTTGTTCAATTCTTAGCTGGACCAGAAGGGCAAAAAATTATGGCCACAAAAGGTGGTTACTTACCAGGTTATAATGCCTTATTGGAGGATGAAGAAGTTGTACAATCAAATGCTTTGCTAGCTTCAGAAGCATTTCAAAAAGCTTTAAGCACAACAATAGCTCGTCCAGTTTCTCCAGAGTATTCTAAAATTTCCGATTCGATTCAAATCGCAACTCATAAATATTTAAGTACAGGAGAAGGTTTAGAAGACACCGTTAGTCAAATTGAAGCAGCTGTCAATGAATAATAATTATTATTAAAATAAAATCATTCATCCAAACACACTCATTTACATGAAAAGAGGCTGCCCAATAGGAGGCTGACCTCCACTCACATTTCATAAAGAAATTCAGGTGTTTTTCAGTGGGGTCTGCCAAGTGGAGGGCAGCCTTTTTCACATCAAAAGCTATTGTATATTAGCGATACAACCAATGCTTTAAAGAGTAATCCTTTAAGAAAGGAGTGGGTATTACATGAAGAGAAAAATGGGGGTTAAAGGATTTTTATTTATTCTACCTGCCTTAATATTAATAGGTATTTTCTCCTTATGGCCAGTGATTCAATCCTTTACTTATACCTTTTTTGACTATCGATTAAATGACCAACAAAAAAGTGGACTTTATCTAAGTGAAAGATTTAACACAGATTTATATAATGAAACTGCCTTTTATGTTGGAATGTTTTTAGAACAAGAAATTCCAAATATTACAGATCCTAAAGACACCTCTAAGCTTAAACAAACGATTGATCAACTTCGTGCTATAAGTGGCCAATACGAAGACCAAGAAGGTGTCATTACAATCAGTGATGAGCAAAAAGAAGAACTTTTAAGTTTTTACAAAAATGCTTCAGCTCTAATTAACGATTTCAATGATAAATATGAATTGGCAAACGGTGAAAATTTACCGTTACTTATTGATGACATCAATAATAGTATTATTCCATCAAACTTTATTGGATTAGATGGATATAAAAAGGCCTTATCCGATGATCGTGTTGGATTAGCCTTGAAAAATACAATTGTATTTACCGTGGTTTCAGTTTTCTTTGAGTTTGTTATCGGTCTAGGCTTGGCATTAATTTTAAACAAAGCGATTTTTGGTCAAGGAATGATCCGTGCTACCTCTTTAATTCCTTGGGCTATCCCAACAGCAGTTGCTGCCCTTATGTGGGGGTACTTATATGATGGAAGCTATGGTATTGTGGCGAAATTGTTTGAGTATCTTGGATTTATTGAAAATGCAACAGATCTTTTACAATCTCCTGGTTGGGCGATGACTGCCACAATTATTGCTGATGTTTGGAAAACGACACCATATATGGCATTGCTATTACTTGCTGGATTGCAAAATATTCCTAAGGGATTGTACGAAGCGGCCTCAATTGACGGTGCAAATAAAATCCAACAATTTTTCCGTGTTACATTGCCATTATTGAAACCAGCGATTCTTGTTGCATTACTGTTCCGTACACTTGATGCTTTTCGTGTATTCGACTTAATCTTTGTTTTAACAAGCGGTGGTCCTGGTGGTGCAACGGAAACATTATCCGTTTACGCTTATAAACTCATGTTCGGACAAACCAACTTCGGTTATGGTTCGGTTGTTGTGATGTTGATGTTCGTTTGTGTAGCTATTATTGCCATAATCTTTGTAAGAATTCTTGGTACAAACTTAATGGATAAAAACTAATATTTATCGAGAAGGTGGTAACACATGTATAAAGGAAATCGGAGTTTGAAAATATTGACGATTCTCCTTATCGTAGCTTTTTTATTTGCGATGATCTTTCCGTTTCTTTGGGTGTTCATTACATCCTTTAAAACGACAGGTGAGATATATAGTCCTACAGGTGCATTCAATATTATTCCAGACAACCCAACAACGAAAAACTATGTTTCTGTTTTATTTGAAAAAGGAATTTTAAATGCCGTTAAAAATAGTTTCATTGTTTCATCAGTAACAACGATTTATATCATTTTTGTTGCGACACTTTGTGCCTATGCAATCTCAAGATTTCATTTTCGTGGAAAAAACGTGTTACTCGGCTTGATATTGGCTGTTTCCATGTTTCCACAAATGATTGTAACGGGACCAGTCTATAACTTATTTAATGAATTAGGGTTAACGAACAGTTTCGCAATTGTTTTACCTTATTCTGTTATTACGCTTCCGACAGCAGTTTGGATATTAGTGACCCATTTTAACCAAATTCCGTTAGCCATTGAAGAATCGGCCAAAATGGACGGAGCATCACCGTTTCAAATTTTATATAGAATTGTTTTTCCCCTTGCTGCACCAGGTGTGTTTACAACGGCAATTATTGTATTTATCGCAGCATGGAATGAGTTTTTACTTACGATAACATTGAACGCTGATCAAGCTTATCATACAGTTCCAGTTGCAATTTCCTTCTTACGTACCCAGTTTGAAATATTATGGGGAGAAGTAACAGCAGCAACGACCATCGTAACAATTCCAACATTAATTATTGTTCTCTTATTCCAAAAACAAATTGTCTCTGGTCTAACTTCCGGAGGAGTTAAGGAATAAAGAGAGAAACAACCTTTATGGAAGATGAGGAAGCAAATAAGCGCGTTCTTTTACAGGACTTTGTAAAATCGATTACAGAATTTAAGAAACAAAATGGTAGGAATAGCTAGGAGTGAATAAACATGTCTTGGAAGATTACAAGTACGAGCTTACAACCAGAACAACTTGCCGTTGAGGAAAGTTTATACGCGCTAGCAAACGGGTATTTAGGTGTACGCGGGAATTTTGAAGAAGGCTATCAAAAAAACTTGCCAACGATTCGCGGCACATATATAAATGCATATCATGATATTGTAGATATATCGTACGGTGAAAAATTTATTGGCTATCCAGAAACTCAACAAAAAATCGTCAATATTATGGATGCACAAACAATTGAGTTATTTATAACGAGTGGTGGAATTGAGGAAAAGTTTTCCCTGTTTGAGGGTGAAGTCCTTTCCTATGACCGCCATCTCCATCTAGATAAAGGGTATACAGAGCGTAATATTCATTGGCGCTCACCAAATGGGAAGGAACTAAGACTAACGTTTGAGCGAATTGTATCCTTTGAACGGAAAGAACTTTTTGCCATACGAGTAACGATAACCCCTGTCAATTTCACAGGCAAAGTAAAAATTCGTTCTGCTGTCAATGGTGACGTTTTAAATTATGTTAATGAAAACGATCCACGGGTTGGGAATCATCGGGAACCGCTACTCTTCACCGTTAGTACGAAAAGTGAAGACGGATTAACATATGTTTTAAACCGGACAAAACGTTCAAATTTAGAGACAGCATGTGTGACGGATTATATTTTTTCAACTGGTGAGCGGCATGATGTGGTACAGGAAAAGCAAGTGTTAACAGTAGTAACGATGGATTTAACAACAACCGTAACCTTTGAAAAACGGAATGTTTACGTTGATACCCTTCGTCATGGTGATCATATAGTTGCAGTTGGTAAGGAAATTCAACAAACAATTCATGAATTAACCTTTAAGCAACTGTTGACAGAACAACAAACCTATTTAAATCAGTTTTGGAAAACGGCCGATATAAAAATATATGGTGACGAAGAAATTCAAGTAGGAATTCGATTTAACTTGTATCAACTGCTTCAATCGGCTGGACGTGATCCATATTCTTTTATTGCGGCTAAGGGTTTATCCGGTGAGGGCTATGAAGGGCACTATTTCTGGGATACGGAAATTTATATGCTCCCGTTATTTATTATGACGAAACCGGAAATTGCCCGTGGGCTTTTACTTTATCGTTATTCAAAACTTGAACAGGCAAAAGTGCGTGCAAAAGAAATGGGGCATCGCAAAGGTGCCTTATATCCATGGCGGACGATTTCAGGTACGGAATGCTCACCATATTACCCAGGAGGTTCAGCTCAATATCATATTAGTGCTGATATTGCTTATAGCTTTATTCAATATTATTTAGCCACTAGTGATGAAGAATTTTTACACGAATACGCGGCAGAAGTTTTATTTGAAACCGCAAGACTTTGGATTGAAACGGGACATTTCCGTGACGGGAAGTTTCGGATTGACTGTGTAACGGGTCCGGATGAGTATACTGCTCTTGTCAATAATAACTACTACACGAATGTCATGGCGAAATACAATTTAATGTGGGCAGCAAAAGTTTACAAAGATTTGGCGAATAAAAATAAAGCTCAATTTGATCAATTAGTCGGCCGGTTACAACTATTGGAAAGAGAAGTTATGGAGTGGGGTCATGCAGCAGCAAATATGTATCTACCTTATGATGAAAGGTTAGATATAAACCCACAAGATGATACTTTCCTACAAAAGGCAATTTGGGATTTTGAAGGAACACCTAGAGAACATTATCCACTACTCCTTCATTATCATCCATTGACGCTATACCGATATCAAGTGTGCAAACAGGCAGATACGGTTTTAGCTCACTTTTTACTTGAAGATGAGCAGAGTTTTTCAACTATAAAAAACTCATATAACTACTATGAAAAAATAACAACCCATGATTCTTCTTTATCTTCGTGTATTTTTAGTATTATGGCGGCAAAAATTGGAGACTCGGAAAAAGCATATCAATATTTCCGTGAAACGGTTCGAATGGATCTGGATAATATACAAGGTAACACGAAAGATGGTCTTCATTTAGCCAATATGGGTGGTGCATGGTTAGCTATTGTTTTCGGTTTTGCTGGATTACGAATTAAAGAATCGGGTTTATATTTATCACCTATATTGCCAAAAGCATGGTCCGGCTACGAATGCACGTTACAATATAAAGGGCGTTTATTACACATAAATATAACAAAACAAAGTTTATCTATTCAAAACATTGGTCCAACCGTTGATTTATTTATTTATAACAAACCGTATACGATTAGTAACAATCAGACCATCGAAATAGAAAAATAGATGTTTATCCTT
Organism: Pallidibacillus thermolactis; assembly: GCF_025660415.1. Taxonomy (NCBI): domain Bacteria; kingdom Bacillati; phylum Bacillota; class Bacilli; order Caryophanales; family Bacillaceae; genus Pallidibacillus; species Pallidibacillus thermolactis. The sequence goes on along the minus strand of NZ_JAOUSE010000010.1, from coordinate 43,957 downwards.
TCTCCCCACTTGCGCTAAGAGTTGGGGAGTTTTTTTCGCCAATATATCTTTGTCCTTTTGTATTTATACCACTTGTGAGTAAGTTTATTGATATAATGTAATCAAACTTTTTTAGAGGATTGTGAAGGAATGATGAAATATAAACACGTTGTACAGGGAATTTTTATCAGGCGTGTGAATCGATTTATTGCTGAAGTATATGTTAATGGTCATTATGAAAAGGTTCATGTAAAAAACACTGGTCGATTAAAAGAATTGTTAGTTGAAGGTGCAAAAATAGCTCTTGAAGAAAGCCAAAATCCGAACCGGAAAACGAAGTATTCTCTCGTAGCCGTTCAAAAAGATACAAGATGGGTCAATATTGATTCTCAAGCACCGAATACCGTTGTTTATGATGCATTATTAACAGGGAAAATAATGGAATTTGGCTGCCTTACAAACGTAAAAAGGGAAGTGAAATTCGGTGACTCACGTTTTGATTTATATTTTGAAAAGGAAAATAGAAAAGGGTTTATTGAAGTAAAAGGAGTCACTTTGGAAAAAGATGGTGTTGCCATGTTTCCAGATGCACCGACAGAACGAGGGACAAAACATATTTTTGAAATGATGAAAGCTGTAAAAGCGGGTTATTCTGGTCATATTTTTTTCTTAATACAAATGGAAGATTGTCACACTTTCACACCAAATATGGAAATGGATGCAGCCTTTTCAAAGGCTCTAAAGTTGGCTTCTAAAGAAGGGGTCCATCTTCATGCTTATGATACGATGGTTTTACCAAATGAGTTAAATATAGGGAAACAAATTCAAGTAAAACTTCGATCAAACGTTTGAATGACAATTGAAGAGAAGTTGACAAATTTATGAATCTTTTTAGAATCTAAGGAAGCGATTCGCTTCTTTCACTTATTTTATGTAAAATAAGAATGAGGTTCCATAAACTATGCCGTTTTAAGGAAAAGGTGATTCAATGAATATTTCATATCATACCATTTTAAAAAAAATGGAGGAAAAACTAATAGAGGCAAAATCAACAAACTCGAATGCTCATATAAGAGAACATGTACAAGCGATTAAAACGCTTTGTGAAGTTATATTGATGGATGAGGGGCAATCTGAAACGTCATACCAACGAACCGTACAACCAAAAACTGTTCCATATCAATCACAACCAACGGTTATTAATCCTACGAATCCGTCAACTTCATCTATATTAGGGGAAAAACGATTAGAAACTGATGACGGAGCAAACGGTGATTCGATTTTCGATTTTTAATATCAATTTGGTAGGAGAGGATCACATGAATATCTTTATATTTTTAGGTGCGTTAAATGGTTTTATTGCTGTCGCCTTGGGAGCATTTGGATCCCATGGGTTAGAACAAATACTTGATACGGCCTCCATTTCAACCTGGCAAACAGGAGTCCGCTATGAAATGTTTCATGCCGTTGCTCTTATTGTTGTTGGGATTTTAAAAGATAAATATCCAGATAGCAACTTGCTAAATGGGGCTGGGTGGTTGTTCCTTATTGGTATCGTTTGTTTCTCAGGTAGTTTGTATATTATGGCACCTACAGATATCAATTTAGGACTTGTTACACCATTTGGTGGCGTCATGTTCTTATCCGCGTGGATCCTACTTATGATTGCTAGTTATAAACTGAAAAAGTAGTACAATGGATAAAAGTTCCTGGCAGACCCATTTTTAAGTATGAAGCCAGGAACTTATAAAAAAATAAACCAACAAAACAACAAATTTCGTTGCTTTGATGGTTTTTATTCGACGAATACATATTGAAACTGGGGACTTATCTTGGTTGATATGTGGCTTGCCCTTGTGTAAACCCACCAAGTGGATATTCATACTCAATTTCATCTTCAAATACAGCATAATTAAAGTAAACCATTGGTAACAAGTAGCGGTATCCTGATTCCGGATCACTTAAAATTAAATGATCCCTTCCAGCTGCTTCTATAATGCCTCGGAATACTTTTGAATTCCATTCATTACTACCTTCAAACGCCATATAAACTGTAACAAGCTTTCCTTTGTTTAATCGTAATATGTTTTCAATATATGATTGTTCAATTGGCAACATTCCCGGTGGATTAATGCCTGTTGAACCTGCTCCTGGTGTTTGAATTGTAGATCCAGAAGGCATTTGTGGGAAAGCGGGTTGAAATCCTGCCGGCTGACTAAATTGGAAGCCTCCACCTTGTTGGAATGGCATCATTTGTTGTCGATAAATTGGTTGCCATGCGCCTTGGTTACCGTAATTTGTACTCATAATAAAATCCTCCTCTTCCATTTTTGAATCTTCACAAAAATCTCTCTATAGTGGACGAAGGGAACGCCTTCACTTTGAAACAATCGTGTTTAATAAACTGTTGGACAGTCCGATTGTGTTGGTGAGTAGAAACAATGAGACTTATATCGGCCCGAGTTCCACTGGTTAAACCATTGGGCAGGGCAATCACCCGTAGGTCTAAAAAACCATAGTGAATTTTGTGCAGGATGGAATCGTTCACCATTAATGACTCGCCGGGCTAACCGAATTTCATGATCTCGAGCTGGTTGATAAAAGTATCCTTTTTGTGTGGCTTCAAATCCACCTGGTCTTTGAAAAACCATCTGCTTAATGGAGCGAATATCTTTGAAATCTAAACAATCCGCTCTGACCCGGTTCACCCCAACATTACCAACAAGTAACATACCAAGATCCCCGTCTCCTTCAGCCTCGGCTCGTATAAGTCTTGCAAGTAGTTTTACTTCAGCTTCTGTAAATGGAATAACGGCCAAGAAAATCCCCCCATTTCGAAAAGAATTAGGCTCTAATTGTTAATGTATGAGAAACGCCTTGTATCTGTTCTCTATTTACAAAATATTTATGGGAGGATACAGGATATAACTACACTTTAATATATATGTGAAATTTTTAAAGCTATTACAATATTTTTTATATCCTAGAATGGAAGGATTTTTCCTAAAACTTTCCTATTAGTTTTATAAATAAAAAAGAGCATCCTTTTAACATCTAAAGGATGCTCCTTTGATTTAAATTTTTAATAACTTTTCAAGTTTTTCATGATTTAACAGATTTCCTACTAGAAATGGTCCAAATTCTCCGTAGCGAGCACTTACTTCGTCAAAGCGCATTTCATAAACTAACTTTTTAAATTGTAACACATCATCTGCAAATAATGTTACACCCCATTCCCAGTCATCAAAGCCAACAGAACCGGTAATGATTTGTTTTACTTTGCCGGCATATTTACGCCCCGTTTTACCATGTTGTTTCATAAACTCTTTTCGTTCGTCCATTGTGAGCATATACCAGTTATCATTTCCTTCACGGCGTTTGTTCATTGGATAGAAACATACATGGTTTGACTTAGGAAGAATTGGATAAAGTCGTTCGCGCACGCGTGGATTTTCATAAGGATTTTCAGACTGACCTAAATAATTACTCAATTCCACTACAGAAACAAAAGAATATGTAGGGATTAAGAAATCTGCTAATTTTGTTTTAGCTAATTCAGTTTCAATTTCATTGAGTTCTTCCATCGTCGGACGTAAAATCATCAGCATTAAATCTGCTTTTTGTCCAACGATCGAATAAAAAGCATGGCTCCCTTTTTCTTCAGCTTCTACAGAAGCATATTGATCTAAAATAGCTTGAAACTCTTCAATTGCTGCTTTCCGCTCTTCTTCACTTAACATTTTCCAGCTAGACCATTCAATGGAGCGAAAATCATGTAAACAATACCAACCATCTAAAGTTTGAGCTGCTTCACTCATTATATGTACACTCCTTAATCACTCTTTTTCTTTAATATAGCATACCCCATTCTTGAATGCTCTTGAAATGGTCGTGACAATTTTGTGAATGGAAAAAACTGGATTTATTTGAAGACTTAAGGGGGGGAATCAATCGATTCATAATTTACCATTTAAATGAAATAATAAATTAGGATAAAGTAATTTCTTAACGAAAAAACAGAAGATAATATTTTAACAAAATTGGCCCATACGCTTGAAATTTTTTTCACAAATAGTATTCTAAAACTGTAGGAAAAAAGGAGGAACTTATACATGGATTTATTCTCAGTTTTAAAACAAAAAGTTGCAGGAAAAGGCGTAACTATTGTTTTTCCAGAAAGTTATGATGAACGTGTATTAAAAGCTGCTGTACGCCTTCACCAAGAAGATTTAGTTAAACCTATTTTAATTGGCTCGCAAGCGAAAGTAGAGGAAAGAGCAGCGGAACTTGGTGTTTCTGTAGAGGATATTGAAGTTTTAGATCCAAATACATATTCAGAATTTGATGTGCTTGTGGAAAAATTCGTTGAACGTCGGAAAGGTAAAGCAACAGAAGAACAAGCACGTGAAATATTAAAAGACGAAAACTATTTTGGAACTATGTTAGTTTATACAGGTAAAGCGGATGGATTAGTAAGTGGTGCAGCCCATTCCACTGCTGATACAGTACGTCCTGCATTACAGATTATTAAAACAAAACCTGGTGTAAAACGTACTTCAGGTGCGTTCATCATGGTTCGTGACGATGAAAAATATGTGTTTGCTGATTGCGCGATTAATATCACTTTAGACGCTCAAGGTTTAGGTGAAGTGGCTGTTGAAAGTGCAAAAACAGCGAAAATGTTTGATATTGAACCACGTGTTGCTATGTTGAGCTTCTCTACAAAAGGATCAGCAAAATCAGAAGAAACAGAAAAAGTGATGAACGCTGTAACTGTAGCGAAAGAATTGGATCCTGAATTAGTTGTGGATGGAGAATTCCAATTTGATGCCGCGTTCGTTCCATCTGTTGCTGCGAAAAAAGCACCAGATTCTGTCATCAAAGGTGATGCGAATGTATTCGTATTTCCAAGCCTTGAAGCAGGTAACATTGGTTACAAAATTGCACAACGGTTAGGTGGTTTTGAAGCAGTTGGTCCAATCTTACAAGGGTTAAATGCACCAGTAAACGACTTATCCCGTGGTTGTAATGAGGAAGATGTTTACAAACTTTCATTAATTACAGCTGCACAAAGCTTAATGGACTAAGAATTGATCAAACTTTAATTAAAAAGTTGGCTTGATTAGACAATGAGTTTAATTAAGTCAACTTTTTTATGTGTTATAATAAAAAAGGCCTTTTGAGTTGTGGGATTTCGCACGTTTTGTGTTATTTTCGCACGAAAAGAAATAGATTTCGCACATAAAATTCCATTTTCGCACGAAAAAAATTAATTTCGCACAAAAATTTCATTTTCCGCACATAAATTACGAGATTTCGCACAAAATCACACTACAAAGACGAAGTTGTACCTATTTTTTAAAAAAATTAGTTAAAAATTCGTTGAAATACATCATAAACATAAGATTTTTACAAAAAAAGGAGAAAATCATGCAAGACATTCTCAATTTACTCGAACAAGATGAATGGCGAATTATCGATCAATCGAGCTTAGGTCCAATGTTTCACCCATTACAATCCTTTGGAATTGATGACACATTATGTGAAGTGGTAGGGACTGGGAAATCACCGGCTGTAGCCCGCTCATGGGTACACCATAATTCTGTAATCCTCGGTATTCAAGATGTCCGCCTTCCTCATTTAAAAGAAGGGTTACAATATTTAGAATCAGAAGGTATACGATATATCGTGCGCACATCAGGCGGACTTGCTGTTTATTTAGATGAAGGAGTGCTTAACTTAACACTCGTATTTCCAGAAAAGGAAAAAGGAATCGACATTGATAGCGGTTATGAAGCGATGTACAAGCTTGTACAAGATATGTTCGCTGATTTAACCGATCAAATTAAAGCTGGCGAAATTGTTGGCTCATATTGTCCAGGAAGTTATGACCTGAGCATTAATGGGAAAAAATTTGCAGGTATCTCTCAACGGCGTGTAAAAAAAGGAGTAGCTGTTCAAATCTATCTTTGTGTAACTGGAAGTGGAAGTAGGCGAGCTGAAATTATTCGGAAGTTTTACGAACAATCTATTCAACAAGAAAAAACGAAATTCACCTATCCCGATGTCAAACCAGAAGTCATGGCTTCATTGAACGAACTACTCGGCACAAACTTAACAATAAATGAATGTATGCTTCGTTTTTTACAAGTTTTGCAGAAAGTAAGTAAGGGGAAATTTTATAGTAGTGAGCTTCAAGGAGAGGAAATTCAGCTTTATGATCATTACTACAACCGGGTCATTGAACGAAATGAAAAATGGCTCCCCTAAGTAAAAAATTTATCACAAGACAAAAGAGGCTATCCAAAAAGTCTGATATTGATAGGTACGTTGGCGGACGCTCATCTTGCAAACGCCTTTGCGGAAGCTTCGAATCGTGTGTTGTTCCCGCTGGATGCACAGCCAACTCTTCCTTCAAAAGTCCGCTTTTATGACTTATTGGACGACCTCTTTTTTCTGAACTGTTGTTGCCAATCTTTATGCTGGGCAGAACGGTCATTACTTTTTGTTACTAGCGAAACGGATTTACTCTGCTACTTTCTCTAAATTCCCATTACGATCCATTTTAAATGTCGTGGATGGCTTCTCCTCTTCATCAAATAACACAAGCTTTCTTGCACGGTTCATAATTTTTACTAGAGTTTCATAATCTTCTTGCATGGTAGAGGCATTTTCTTCCAACTCTTTTATTTTGTTCTCTAGTTCCTCATTTTGCTTACGAAGTTCGGCAATTTCCTTTTTCAATCTTTCATTCTCGCTTTTAAAAGCACTTGCTTGTAGATTGGAATGATTTAAGTTTTGCAAGAATTGAATAACTTGATCTAACGTAATTCCTTGATTGGTAGAACTGGATTTGCTTTTTTCCGCTTCCGAACTAGCTTTCTCACCAGATGCACTAGATAATTCAGTAGCAAGCAATTCCTCACCCAATTCTAATTCTTCTGGAGATGGCATAGGTGGTTGATATAACAGCTTTTTCTTTCCACCATGATCTTTTCCTAACAATCTTTGTCTTTGTTTTCTTTGCTTTTTAGCAAGTTGCAACGCCTTTTCATATTTATGGCGGACAACTGCATTCCAGCGAAATCCACATGCAGCACTTGTTCGATTTAATTTGTCACCAACTTCTTCAAAAGCATTTAATTGTGTGCTTCCTTCCCTAACATGTCGTAAAACGGTTTCAGCTAGTAATAAATCATTTTCTTCTGTCCATGCATCTTGACGTACCTTCATATTCTCAACTCCCATTATTGTAAATTTTCGTTAATTACCTAGGTTTACTATTAATATGGACAGATTTTTTCCCATTTATACAATGAAAGATAAAAGGATAATAGTTTTTTTGAAAAAATTTCCGACAATAAATATATTGAATCGACTAATTTTCACATGGATCTTCATGATCCTGCATACTTGCCAACTTGATATAATGATTTATTCGTTGTAAAATACCAATTAGCATTTATAAAACAGATTACGGTTTTGGCTTTAAAGAAACTGACGAAAACATATTATTATATTTCCTGTTAGATTGAAGCATTTTGATTAACGTTAATCACAACATAATTTTTTATGATCAAAGAAATATGAAAGGACTTGAAAAAACATGGCAAACGAGTTTCGGGTTTGTGATGAGTGTGATGCTGTTAATTTAAAAACATTAATTCCTAAATTAAAGGAACTAGACCCGAATGCAGAAATTAAAATCGGTTGTCAGTCGTTATGTGGACCAGGTTTAAAGAAAACCTTTGTCGTTGTAAACAACCGTCCGAAATTTGCAAAAACAGAAGAAGATCTAATAGAAAAAGTGAAACCAAAACTAAAATAATGAAACAACAGCGCGTGTTAGGATTAACCTACACTTTATGTAACACCTCATTCCAAAAAATAAAATAGAGGTGTTATTTATTTGATGTAGAAGTAATAATGAAGAAGACCTGACAGTCAGGAAGAGGGTATAACATGAGTTATGCGACGGAAAAATTAAGAGAAGAAAAAGTGTTTAAAGACCCTGTTCATCGCTATGTCCATGTCCGCGATCGCGTCATTTGGGATCTTATCGGTACAAAAGAGTTTCAAAGATTAAGGAGAATTAAACAACTCGGAACTACATACTTGACCTTCCATGGTGCAGAGCATAGTCGTTTTGCTCATTCGTTAGGTGTTTATGAGATTGTTCACCGCATTGTTGATGATGTTTTTAAAGGGCGGCAAGGTTGGGATGAGTCAGACCGTTTACTTTCCCTTTGTGCAGCACTGCTTCATGATTTAGGTCATGGTCCATTTTCCCATGCGTTTGAAAAAGTATTTCAGCTCGACCATGAACATTTTACACAGGCCATTATTTTAGGTGATACGGAAGTAAATAAAGTCTTATCTGCAGTAGATAAAGATTTTCCAAAAAAAGTTGCCGAAGTCATCGCAAAAACATCGGATAAGAAGCTTGTTGTTAGCCTTATCTCAAGTCAAATTGATGCAGATAGAATGGATTATTTGCTACGTGATGCTTATTATACGGGAGTAAGTTATGGTCATTTTGATATTGAACGGATTATGCGTGTGATGCGACCGACAGAAGATCAAGTTGTTTTTAAAAAGAGTGGCATGCATGCTGTGGAAGATTATATTATGAGTCGTTACCAAATGTATTGGCAAGTATATTTCCACCCGGTATCTCGTTCTGCGGAAGTAATACTACAAAAAATTCTCCAACGGGTAAAAGTATTATATGAAAACTCATATGAATTTAAACATGAACCAATCCACTTTCTCAGTTTCTTCCAAGGACAACCAACACTTGAAGACTATTTAAAACTCGATGAAGCCATTGTTCTTTATTACTTCCAAGTTTGGCAAGAAGAAGACGATCAGATTTTAAAAGATTTAAGTAGACGTTTCTTAAATCGCCACTTATTTAAATACATCGAATTTGATCCAGCCAAAGAATATAAAATGTTTATGGAACTTGTTCCGCTATTTAAAATGGCCGGCATTGACCCCGATTATTATTTAGTATTAGACTCTTCTTCAGATCTTCCTTACGATTTTTATCGCCCAGGTGAAGAAGGAGAACGACTTCCAATTCAATTGATCATGCCAAACGGCGATTTCCGAGAATTGTCCCGGGAGTCAGAAATTGTAGAGGCCATTAGTGGAAAACGAAGAACTGACCACAAATTATATTATCCGGCAGACTTATTACGTGATGAATCAACAAATCAACCTACAAAAAGACAAATAAAACAACTGCTCGGTGTAGCTGATAAATACTAATCGGTTTTTATGCAATTTGTCGAATTTCGTTGAATGATGTTGATTAAAAAGTATTTTAAAAGGATATATAGTTGTTAGATGAATGATAAGAAGGTGCAGTAATTTGAGTAGGAGATGAAACGAATGCTTTTGGAACATGCGAAAATTCTGTATGCAATCCGGTCTGCGAAGGAAATCGTTGGTCGAAAAAAATTGCAAAAAATGATATATATTGCGAAACGACTTTCTTTTCCTTATCAAGAGAGATTCGGTTTTCATTTTTACGGGCCATACTCCGAAGAATTAACGTTACAAGTAGAGGAGTTAGTCAATTTAGGTTTTTTGGAAGAAGTTAAGGAAAAAAAGGGCGGCTATTTTCAATATCGTTACAAGTTGACGGATAACGGTGAGGAATTTCTTCAGATGAACGCCATTAATGTTGATAAAAAACTAGAAGCATGTTTATGTGACATGAATGAGCAAAGTTCCCGCTTCCTTGAACTAGTGTCAACTATTCTTTATTTTGATAATCTATCAAAACAAGACATTTATGAAAAGATTGCTAAAGTGAAAAGTAAGCAAAACTATACAAAAGATGAGATTGAAGAAGCTTTTGATTATATTGCATCATTAAAAGAAAAAGCTGGCTCATAAATCAAGTCTACGAAAAAAGCATCTTGGAGAACATATTCCAAAATGCTTTTTCTTTTTATTTTGTATTTCGTCAAAAAAATATTATTTATCACTCGCACGTACGCCGCCAACTGCATAATGATTCTTTTTCATTTCTTCAATAACAATGGTGACCGCTTCGACAGGTGCGCCTGTTGTTTCAGATACAGCAGCTGTAACTTTTTCAACTAAAGCTTTCTTCTGCTCATCACTACGTCCTTCTAACATTTTAACTGTCACTAATGGCATGTAAATCTCTCCTTCTCTAAGAAAATTAAAACCCTTACATTTCAGTGAGTATATGATTTAGTAAAAATTCACAAATCTGGTATCTATTAAAAAACCGACATTTGCAGTGAAAATTTTTACTTGATATTATTATAACGATTTTCCTTTTTATCGGATAGAATATTTTTAGAAAAACATAATACGAATTTTGGAGGATGTACTCACAGTGATAAGGTGGTAAAATATAGGGAAAATAAATCTATAAGGAGATAAAGTATGGAATTTTTTAATTCATTTTTAGCATTTGATATTCAGATTTTGCCATATATTATCATCTCGTTAATGATCGCTTTTACCGTTCACGAATTTGCTCATGCCTATGTCGCATACAAATTTGGTGATCCGACGGCAAAAAGACAGGGGAGACTGACATTAAATCCTTCTGTTCATCTTGACCCGCTAGGAACGATTTTTTTACTTTTATTCGGATTTGGTTGGGCACGACCTGTACCCGTTAACCGTTTCAATTTTAAAAATCCACGGTTAGCAGGAATACTGACATCAGTAGCTGGTCCATTAAGTAATTTACTAATGGCATTTATCGGTGGTTTCATTTTACTTGTCATTGCTGGTCTTGGTGACGGTCCAATACTAAACTTTATATTTAGTTTGTGTTTTTGGTTCATTTATTTAAATGTACTATTATTTGTATTTAATTTAATTCCGATTCCTCCATTAGATGGTTATCGAATCGTTTCTGACTTATTACCAAATGAAACGCGGGCAAAATTGAGTCAATATGAAATCTACGGCGTTCTTATCTTTTTAGTTTTAGTGCTTGTTAAACCACTATATAATGTTACAATCGGTCCAATTTTAGGTCTTGTTCCACGGCTGACAGAATGGATCATCCTCTTCTATGGCGGACTCTTTTAATCATTTACTTAATTGTAATATGATATATATAGAATACATATAGAGTTCTTTTGCTGAGGCGATCTTTTTTAGAAACGGTTTAAGAGAAAATACAAACAAAGAGGTGTAAAAATTGGAAGAAAAGAAGAAAACGGTTCATTTCAATATTATTAAAAATGACCCGTTAGATGGTCATAAAGGATATAATGCTGGCGTTCTTAATTTGGAAAATGTGACACCGGTTTTTATTGATGTTGCTGAACAAGAAGCTTTTATTGATATTGGGGCGATGCATGCAAAAAGTAAAGTTGAAAAAGGCTTGAAATTTGTACCGAATATTGAGGAATTGCCGAATCCGAAATGGTATTGGCTCGTTTGGGTAACGGTGGAACGGAATGAAAACGGTCCGTTTTATTACGGAGTAACTGCTTGTGATTTAGCAACGGATCGTGAGGCTAGACGTGGTTACAAGATTTTCCCTGACCATGTAAATAAAATGGATAAATCATTGAAAGGACATTTTATCGTAGACCATATGGACGAACCTTCGAAAAAAACTCTAGCAAAATTCTTACAAAATCAAGAAGGTGGCTTATGGGAAAATTCAAGTGCTGAACTGAAAAAACAGTTAGGTGTGGAATAAGTAAAAGCTCCTTGGTGTAATGCCAAGGAGCTTTTTTAAAAATTTATCTTGTATCAATTTAATTCAACCAATCAAACCACCGTTTATACCAAGGTGTATCATCTGTCTCTATTTCCTTTCGATTTGGTTCCTTGTCTAAGTCAAGTTCATCTGGTCTTTTCCCATCACAATATTCAGTGGGTTCTGTCCCTTTAACATAATAAGTGAATCGTCGGTTAAGACATTTATCTGAAGCGAGTAGCCCAGTCTCAGGGTCAATATAAACCCCGATTACCCCTGAAGAGGGTTTAAAGGATCGAACTGGGGTTCCATTAAGTGACTTTTCCATAAAATCCGCCCAAATATTTTTGGCATACTGCCTTTCATCGGTTCGACTCATTTTTTTCCCTTTATCGTAGCCAACCCATACAGCAGTAACAAGATTTGGCGTGAAACCAATCATCCAGCTATCATAATCTGTTGTACCAGATTTTCCTGCATATATTTGTGTTAATTTTGTACGGATGTTGTGCCCTGTCACGGTTGTATAGTCATTTAACCGATCATCAAAAACTCCCGTCATTAAATGGGTTGTCACATAAGCAACATCTTTATCCAATACTTGAGTACGTTCTTTTTTATGTTCATATACAATATTACCGTTGCGGTCTGTAATTTTCGTGATAAAGACCGGTTCAATGTTTTTTCCACCATTGGCCAGTAAACTATAAGCATTTGCCATTTCAATTAAACGAACGTTTGATGTACCTAAAGCAGCGGAAGGAATTTCCGCAGTTGGTGATTTAATACCAAATCGCTTTGTTGTTTCTGCCAGTGTATCCATACCTAAATATAAATGAGTTTTTACTGCATATACATTGTCTGATAAGGCAAGTGCTTGAATGAGTGTAATATCATCTTCCGCATATTTATGATTAAAATTATGAGGTGTATAAGGTTTTCGACCATCATTAAACGTAAAGGTCGTTTCTTCACTCCGAAATGTCGATGAAGGTGTAAATCCTTTCTCAAGGGCTGCATAATAAAGAATCGGCTTAATGGTTGAACCGGGTTGTCTTTTAGATTGAATTGCTCGGTTAAAGCTCGATGCATTGTAATCCCGTCCCCCAATTAGTGCTTTGACAAATCCAGTTTTTGGATCCATTGCGACTAAAGCTCCTTGTAATTGGGAGTTTTTTGGGAATGTTTTTTCAAATTGTTCCTCCGCGATTTTTTGCATTTTTGGATCTAATGTTGTATGAATCTGTAACCCACCAAGATTAATGGTTTGTTCGTCTAAACCAATTTCTTTTAATTTTGATTTGACAACATCTTGAAAATAAGGAGCTATTTTAGGGATTGTCGCGGCTTCTTGTGCTGCAAATTCAATTGGTTGGGTAGCTGCAATTGACGCTTCCTTTTTTGTTATTCGTCCTTGTTTCGCCATCTCATGTAAAATAAGCTCTTGTCTGTTTTTTGCATTTTCATAGGCAACAAGTGGTGAGAAATAACTTGGTCCCTTTGGCACACCTGCAAGCAATGCAGCCTCACTTAAATTTAAATCTTTTGCCTTTTTATTAAAGTAAAATTGACTTGCAGCTTCAATTCCATAAACACCATGGCCGTAATAAATCGTATTTAAATATCCTTCTAAAATGTCATCCTTGGAAAAATTCGTTTCTAACCGGATTGTATAAAATGCCTCTTTTAGCTTTCGTGACCATGTTTTTTCATGATTTAAAAACAAATTACGAGCATACTGTTGCGAAATGGTGCTTGCCCCTTGTACTTTTGACAATGCTTTAATATCAGCTACAAGTGCTCCTAATATCCTTTTATAGTCAAAACCAAAGTGAGTATAAAAATGTTGATCCTCAATGGCGAGGGTTGCTTCGACTAAATGTGGAGAAATATCTTCTAATTCTACCCAGTAGCGTTTTTGACCATGATTTGTTTCACCGATCTTCGTTCCGTCTGCAGCGAAAAAGATGGTAGATTGTGGAACTTCTATAGGTGGGGGTCCAGCGATTTTTGCAAAGGTATACAAACCAACTAGACTTAAAAATAAGATAATGACGCATAGACTCGTGATCGTTAAGATAAATTTGACGATTTTGATCGTACGTCTAGAAAAAAGACTAGATGTCAGCTCCATTGATGCATTCCCCCTATGTGAAAATGAGTGTATTCTAAATTAAAACGGATTCGTAAGGGTTTACCATTCGAAGGATTTTCCTTATATTAGTTAGTATGGAAATAGGTGCCAATATTTAAACATAAAGAAGTGGGAAAGTTTTTAAAGGTTTAAAGGACCAAACAGAAAGTTTCAAGCGCATTGAAAACATGGTAAATACGAATATAGATACAATTTTTGACATTGAAATCCGACATTGAAATCGCTAAAATGGTATAGTTAATATAGTGTACAAGTAGAGGATGTGAGGAAGTGCCTTCCAATGGGACTCCGGTCAAAATTTCGACCACTATAAAAATTAACCGAGATGGGAAAAGAGAAAAATACGAACTAATCGTTTTTGGTCAATGGTTTAGGAAAGATCAAACAACGTATTTAATTTACGATGAATATTATGAAAAAAAAGGGAAGATACATACAGTTGTCAAATTTACTGAAGGTCAAATTCCTCAAGCCCAAATTATTCGTAAAGGCTCATTGAATATGATGATGTATTTTAAAGAAAAGGAGATAATGGGCGGTACATATAAAACTGAAGTAGGTCATTTTAAAATCAAAACAATCACAAAAAAATTAACGTTTCAACAGGATGATGAAGCGAAAACAGGGACCATTAAAATCAACTACGATTTTTATATGGAAGAGCTTGAGGTCGGCTCCTATCAACTTCAATTTAACTTTAAGGAGGATAAGGGTAAATGAACATTGCACAGGCTGTAGAGCAGACAATTAAAGACGAAATTAAACAAGCGGTTTTAAAGTCTGGTTTAGCTGAAGAAGCATTAATTCCAGAAATAATACTTGAAACCCCTAGAGAGAAAGCCCATGGAGATTACTCAACGAATATTGCAATGCAATTGGCTCGAGTTGCCAAAAAAGCGCCACGCCAAATTGCAGAAAGTGTTATTGAGCATTTTGCAAAGGAAAAAGTACATGTTGAAAAAATTGAAATTGCTGGTCCAGGCTTTATAAACTTTTTTATGGACAATAGCTATTTAACGGAATTAATACCAAATATATTGAAAGCCGGTGACGATTACGGTCGTACAAATTTTGGTCAAAATAAAAAAATCCAAGTAGAGTTTGTTTCAGCGAACCCGACAGGAGATTTACATTTAGGTCATGCCCGTGGAGCAGCGGTAGGAGATACATTATGTAATATATTAGATGCGGCTGGTTTTGATGTTACCCGTGAATATTATATAAACGATGCAGGAAATCAAATTAACAACCTAGCTTTATCGATTGAAGTCCGTTACTTTGAAGCCCTTGGACTAGAGAAAGAAATGCCAGAAGATGGTTATCGCGGGAAAGACATTATTGAAATTGGGAAACAATTAGCTGAAGAATATGGCGATAAATTTGTCCATGTTTCTGAAGAAGAACGATTTGAATTTTTCCGTCAATATGGTTTAAAGGCTGAATTGGACAAGTTGAAAAAGGACTTAGAGGATTTCCGAGTTACATTTGATGTCTGGTTCAGTGAGACTTCTCTTTATAAAGATGGGAAAGTCGAAGAAGCGTTAGACGTCTTACGTGAAAAAGGCCAAGTATTTGAAAAAGATGGTGCAATCTGGCTCAAAACAAGCGCCTATGGTGATGATAAAGACCGGGTATTACGGAAATCTGATGGTTCATATACGTACTTCATGCCTGATATTGCTTACCATAAAAATAAGTTTGAACGTGGTTTTGAGACGGTTATTAATATTTGGGGAGCGGACCACCATGGTTACATTCCACGAATGAAGGCAGCGATGGAAGCCCTTGGGTTTGATCCGAAAGCGTTAGAAGTAGAAATTATCCAAATGGTTCAGCTATATAAAGACGGCGAAAAAATGAAAATGAGTAAGCGGACTGGTAAAGCAGTTACAATGCGTGACCTTGTTGAAGAAGTTGGTTTAGATGCAACACGTTACTTCTTTGCTATGAGAAGCTCAGATACTCATTTAGACTTTGACTTAGACTTAGCTGTCTCACAATCTAACGAAAACCCAGTGTACTATGCACAATATGCCCATGCGCGAATTTGTAGCATTTTACGTCAAAGTGAAGAAGTGGGAATGAATATTGAGAAAATCGCAGGAGAGGATATGGATCTTGCTTTAATTGGTGAAGAAAAAGAATTCGATTTGCTGAAAAAATTAGGTGAGTTCCCACAAGTAATCGTAGAAGCAGCAGAAAAACGTGCACCACACCGGATTACGAATTATATCCACGACTTAGCATCTGCTTTCCATAGCTTCTATAATGCAGTGAAAGTCGTAGATACCAACAATGTAGAATTAACAAAAGCTCGATTAGGATTAGTGAAAGCTGTACAAATTACAATGAAAAATGCATTACGCTTAGTTGGTGTTAGTGCACCGGAAAGAATGTAAGTATAGACTGGTAATAGGACATCCTATTTTGGTATATAGAATTGAATTTACTCGTTGTCATTTTAATATGATTTAAGGTATCCCTTGCCCGCAGATCTTTGTTTGTAACAGGTTTCGGGCAAGGTTGCTAATGTAAGATTTCTGTACTGTAAACAATAATAAAGGTCATCTAGAAGGATCGTATTTTAATGAAATGAATTCAAATCGTGTGTAAGTTCCATTAACTTGTGATTGTTACAACAACGGTGATAATAATATTGCAACCCACTCCTTCAAAACTCCACTTAGGTTACGATGTTGTAACATATTTGCAGTTAGTTTTGTGGACTTTGATAAATCGATTTTGGCGATATCTAGCATTTCATTTACCATGTCAGGGTCCTTAAACAAACTATTTAACTCATGGTTAAAATAAAAGCTCCGGTTATCAAAATTCGCTGTACCAATCGAACAAATATGATCATCAATAATAAAGATTTTTGCATGATAAAATCCATTACGATACCGATATACAGAACAACAATTGAAGCGAATTAGCTTTCGTAAGAAGCGGTAGGAAGCCTCTTGAATAAACAAGTGATCACTCATTTCAGGTACAATTAATATGATTTCCACACCGCGCTTGATGGCATCTAATATGGCACCAAATGCCTTTTTACTCGGAATAAAATAAGGTGAACCAATAATAACACTCTTTTTTGCATACGAGATCATTTCACTTACTTTGTCTTCCCAACAATCTCCTTCAAAGGCAAAAAACTGATGCTGGACATTTCCTCTTGGTAAGTCAGGATAGTACAATTCTTTTTCTGTTAGCTCGATTCCCCGCCAAGTAGCTTCGGTCCAATCGGTCATGAATTGTTTTTGCAGATCCCATACCCCTTCACCTGTAAAGCGAACATGGCAATCGCGCCATGGGCTCAACCTTTCATGAAGATCCATATACTCATTGCCAACATTAAAACCGCCAAGGTATCCAATCTTACCATCGATAACTGTTATTTTTCGATGATTCCGATTTTGCAAATGAAAAAAGAAAAACGGGAAACTAGGCGTGTGACAGTATTCCATTTCCACACCTTTTAAACTCATTTTCTTCATGAGTTTTCTTGGAAACCGATGGCTGCCAATCCTATCAATTAAAATACGGACTTTAACTCCTTCGCTCGCTTTTTGTTCTAATAGCTTTAACAATGTCATACCAAATTCATCATTTCTAAATATATAAAAAAGCATGTGGATATGATGCTTTGCCTCTGTAATATCTGCCAACATTTTTTCAAACAATAAGGGACCGCTCGTAAAAATTGTAATATGACTATGGCGAACAGGAAAATCATGTTTTTTCACATGTTTTAAGTGGTAAAGTCGTCCGAAAACATAATCGATCAAAATCAATAACAACAATATAATGACCGTACCGAATAAATATAGCAAAGGAGGGCCTCCCTTCACCAGACTAGAAGAATAGTTTACCCAATGATCTTTTTCTTATGCAATTGGCTCCTCCTTATTAGTAAATAAAAATATTTAGTTTTGAAGGAATTTGGAGATAAATGTCGTATATATCATGTAAATGGGAATCTTTTAAAAATTAAGCAAATACATTGACTGAATGCTCATTCATTATATAATAGAAAGTAAGGTGAAAGGGGTACAGTTCAATCGGACAGTCTTTTTATTTGTATTAGCGCTTAATAAGAGGATTGGGAGAACACGAAAAAAGGGGGAGAACAAATGGAACAATCCTTGTTAGCTGTAAATTGGATTGCAACCATTGCTGTAGTTGCTTACGCAGCATATCTGTTTGCATACCTAATTAAAACAAGAGTTTCATATATTAAATTAGGGAAAAAGGAAGAATTTGACAACAATATTAAAGCGCGTTTAAAAAACATTGCAGTTTTTGTTTTCGGACAAAAAAAATTATTGAAAGATAAAAAAAGTGGCGCTATTCACGTAATGATGTTTTACGGGTTTATTCTTGTACAATTCGGAGCTATTGACTTTATCATTAAAGGATTAATTCCTGGAGCTCATTTACCATTCGGACCATTTTATCCAGGGTTTACATTTTTCCAAGAGCTTGTCACATTAATGATTTTAGTCTCTGTCATATGGGCATTTTATCGCCGTTATATTGAAAAGCTTGTTCGTTTAAAACGCGGTTTAAAAAATGGACTCGTGCTTATTTTTATCGGAACATTAATGTTAACGGTATTACTTGGCAACGGAATGACCATGATTTGGTTTGGTGAAGATTTAAGTTGGTCTGAACCGATTGCCTCTGTAATCGCTTTAGCGTTCGGTTGGATGAGTGAAGCAGCTAGCATTGTAGTATTTTATATTGCTTGGTGGATTCACTTACTTGTACTGTTAATTTTCTTAGTGTACATTCCGCAATCTAAGCATGCGCACTTAATTGCTGGACCAGCGAATGTATATTTACACAGACTTGATAAACCAGGTAAATTAAAGCCAATCGATTTTGAGGATGAAGATGCTGAATCTTTTGGTGTTGGTAAAATTAATGAATTTTCACAGCTATCACTAATTGATTTGTATGCGTGTGTTGAGTGTGGACGTTGTACAAATATGTGTCCTGCATCAGGTACTGGAAAAATGCTTTCACCGATGGATTTAATCGTCAAAATGCGCGATCATTTAACAAATTATGGTGCCGCTGTTACATCCCAGTCACCTTGGGTACCACAATTTATGTTCAATAATACAACAGGTAATCAATTGGCTATGCAAGCAAGCGGTCTAGGCGCACAGGAATCTGCAGCAACTTCGATCTATGATGTTAGCTTAATTGGTGATGTAATTACAGAAGAAGAAATCTGGGCTTGTACAACATGCCGAAACTGTGAGGACCAGTGTCCAGTTATGAACGAACATGTTGAAAAAATTATTGATTTGCGTCGTTACTTAGTTATGACAGAAGGGAAAATGAGACCCGATGCACAGCGGGCCCTACAAAATATTGAAAAACAAGGTAATCCTTGGGGCTTAAATAAAAAGGATCGCGAAAACTGGCGCGAACTTCGTGATGATGTGTATATTCCTACAGTTAAAGAATTGAAAAAAGAAGAGAAAGAATTTGAATATTTGCTCTGGGTTGGTTCAATGGGTTCCTATGATAATCGTAGCCAGAAAATTGCTCTATCTTTTGCAAAATTATTAAATGAAGCAGGGGTTTCCTTTGCCATTTTAGGAAATAAAGAACGAAACTCTGGCGATACAGCCCGTCGCTTAGGAAACGAATTTTTATTCCAAGAACTCGCTGAAAAGAACATAAAAGAGTTTGAGAAAAATGGCGTGGAGAAAATCGTAACCATTGACCCTCATGCTTACAATATTTTTAAAAATGAATATCCGGATTTTGGTTTTAAAGCTGAAGTTTACCACCATACAGAATTGTTATATAAACTCGTAAAAGAAGGTAAACTCGTACCGAAATATGAAGTGAACGAAACGATTACCTTCCATGACTCTTGTTATTTAGGTAGATATAATGATGTATACGACCCACCGCGTGAAATTTTAAAATCTATCAAAGGAGTCAAGTTGGTTGAGATGGAGCGTAATCGCGAGGATGCCATGTGTTGTGGTGCCGGTGGCGGTCTCATGTGGATGGAAGAAGAAACAGGACATCGGATAAATGTTGCTCGTACAGAACAAGCACTAAAAACAAATGCTACAACGATAAGTTCGGGTTGTCCATATTGCTTAACAATGCTATCTGATGGTACGAAGGCCATTGAAGTAGAAGATTCCGTGAATACGTATGATGTCGCTGAAGTATTAGAAAAAGCTGTTTTCGGTGAAAAAATGGAAATTGCATCATAAAAATCTTTGAAAAAATATTGAAAATTTATAACAATCTGTTAATCTAATATTAGAGAGCTATGGGGGAAGATGATCCCCCAATTTTTCACCACGAACTCCGAGCGAGCGTTCAGTCAACAATCAAAAGGCATTATAGGGATTTCCACACTTCTACTTCTATGTTCTACTTACAAGCATTCCAGTCATCTAGTTTAAGCAGAATTAAAATCATATAAGAAATAATGTTTTTTAGATAGGTGAAATATTCCATCAAGAGCAAAGATAACAAGTTTATTAAAAAATTTTCGCAAAATGTAAGCGATAACAATTTAAGGAGGATGGTTATGGGAAAGACGGTCATTTTAGAAGGGGCACGAACACCTTTTGGCAAACTAAATGGGGGATTAAGTTCTTTATCTGCTAGCCAATTAGGAGGAACTGCCATTACAGAGGCACTCAAGCGTGCGGATATAGGAGTAGACACGATTGATCATGTACTATTAGGTACGGTCTTACAAGGAGGGCAAGGACAATTACCATCAAGGCAAGCTGCGCGCAATGCTAATATTCCATGGGAAACAAAAACTGAAACAATTAATAAAGTTTGTGCATCCGGTATGCGCAGTGTTGCCTTAGCCGATTTACTCATTCGGGCAGGTGAAGCGAGCACAGTTGTTGCCGGTGGAATGGAATCGATGTCCAATGCTCCGTATGTTTTAAAAAAGGCGAGAACAGGTTATCGAATGGGGCATAGCGAGCTGGTTGATCTTATGATTTATGACGGATTAACGTGTAGCTTTACTGGAGCTCATATGGGGAATTACGGAAACGGTACAGCAGAAGAATTAGGTATTACTCGAGAGGAACAAGATGAATGGTCTTATCGTAGTCATCAAAGAGCACTTGCTGCTATCGAATCTGGGAAGCTCGGTGAAGAAATTGTTCCAGTTGAAATCCCACAACGTAAAGGAGAGCCTATGATAGTTTCGGTAGATGAAGCACCAAGAAAAGATACATCAATTGAAAAACTTGCAAAATTAAAACCAGCCTTTGATCCGAAAGGTACGATTACTGCTGGTAATGCCCCTGGTGTCAACGATGGTGCATGTGCGCTCGTATTAATGGATGAAGAAAAAGCAGAACAGGAAGGTAGAAAACCACTGGCCAAAATTTTGGCTAATGAATCGATCGCAGTAGAAGCAAAAGATTTTCCTAAAACACCGGGACTTGTTATCAATAAACTTTTAGAAAAAGTTGGTAAGACAGCTGACGACATTGACTTGTTTGAAATAAATGAGGCCTTTGCAGCAGTAGCTTTAGCTTCAATAAAAATTGCAAAACTTGATCCAGAGAAAGTCAATGTGAACGGTGGTGCTGTTGCACTTGGACATCCGATCGGCGCAAGCGGTGCAAGAATAATTTTAACACTTGCCTATGAATTAAAAAGAAGAGGCGGTGGGCTAGGTATCGCAGCTATTTGTTCAGGCGGTGGGCAAGGTGATGCGATTTTAATCGAAGTGCCAAAACAATAAATGTTCCTGTGATAGGCAAGACGTGGAATCAAATAGATTTTTCCAGCATAATGCCTTCTCTTTAGAAATACAACTTACCTTTCTCTACATTTACGAATTTCATAGTTTTTTTCTATAAATATTTAAATTTAATTACTTCATAAGGATTACTTCGTATTCGAGCAAACTCAAGGAGGTTTTTACACATGAATATAGAAAAAATTATGGTTGTCGGTGCAGGACAAATGGGATCAGGAATCGCACAAGTTTGTGCAACGAGCGGTTTTGAAGTTGTTTTATATGATATTCAAGAAGAGGCTGTAAGTAAAGGACTTGCTAATATATACAATTTGCTTTCTCGTCAAGTTGGCAAAGGGAAATTGAGTGAAGGAGAACGAAAAGAAATCATTAATCGAATTCAACAGTCCACAAGTTTACAAGATGCTCGCGATTGCCAGTTTGTGATAGAAGCTGCAGTGGAAAACATAGATGTGAAAAAAGATATTTTTAAACAGCTTGATGAAATGACAAGACCAGAAACGATTCTAGCAACCAATACATCTTCTTTACCAATTACGGAAATTGCTGCTGTGACGAATCGTCCGGAAAAAGTCATTGGAATGCATTTTATGAATCCAGTACCTGTTATGAAACTGATTGAAGTCATTCGCGGTCTAGCGACGAGTGATGAAACGTATGAAATCGTCAATAAGTTAGGTGAAAAATTAAATAAAGTACCAATTGAAGTGAATGACTTTCCTGGTTTTATTGCCAACCGCATTCTTCTACCGATGATTAATGAAGCCATTTACGCTTTATATGAAGGGGTGGCAACGAAAGAAGCCATTGATGACATTATGAAACTAGGTATGAATCACCCGATGGGACCACTTCAATTAGCGGACTTTATCGGTTTAGATACATGTCTTTACATTATGGAAACCTTACATGAAGGTCTTGGAGATGATAAATATCGACCATGTCCGTTATTACGGAAATACGTTAATGCTGGCTGGTTAGGTAAAAAGACAGGTCGCGGTTTTTACGTATATCAATAGATAAAAAATCTTTCCTCTTTATGAAATTTTTTAGGAAACGTTAACAAAAGGATTGCTTCTGCAATCTTCTGAAAGAAAGGAGGTTATATATATGGAATCAATACTTTCTAACACTAAACAAGATAACTTAGCTTCGGAAGAGCAACAAATGCTTATGGCGATGGTACGTGATTTTGTGAATAACGAAGTTGTACCATTCGTTCCAAATATGGAGAAGGGTGAATTCCCACGTCATTTAATCAAGAAAATGGGAGAACTTGGCCTAATGGGGATTCCCATCCCAACTAAGTACGGTGGAGCAGGAATGGATTTTATGTCGTATATTTTAACGATTTATGAAATTTCTAAAGTCAGTCCTGCTCTAGGTGTCATTTTATCCGTGCATACTTCGGTAGGGACGAATCCCATCTTATTTTTTGGAACGGAGGAACAAAAGCAAAAATTTGTACCAAAACTTGCTACAGGTCAATATTTAGGTGCCTTTTGTTTAACAGAGCCAAGTGCTGGTTCTGATGCTTCCTCTCTCCAAACGAGAGCAACAAAGGATGGGAATGAATATATCATTAACGGAAGCAAGATTTTTATTACGAACGGTGGAGAGGCCGATGTTTACATTGTTTTTGCAAAAACGAATTCAAAAGCCGGAAGCAAGGGTGTCTCTGCATTTATCGTAGAAAAAGGTACACCTGGACTTGTAATCGGTAAGGATGAAAAGAAAATGGGATTGAAAGGATCACGCACCGTACAACTGACCTTTGATCATATGCGTGTACCAGCAACGAATCTTCTTGGTGAAGAAGGGGACGGCTATAAGATTGCTTTAGCCAATCTTGATGCTGGAAGAATTGGCATTGCTGCCCAAAGTTTAGGAATTGCAGAAGGTGCCTTTGAACAGGCATTAGCATATGCGAAAAATCGTGAACAGTTCGGTAAACCTATTATCGTTAATCAAGGTGTTGGCTTTAAATTAGCGGATATGGCAACGAGAATTGAAGCGGCTAAACGATTAGTTTACCATGCAGCGGGATTGAAAAATCAAGGGAAAAGTTGTGCCAAAGAATCTTCGATGGCAAAAATGTTTGCTTCGGACACGGCGATGTATGTGGCGACGGAAGCCATTCAAATTCATGGGGGTTACGGATATACAAAAGAATACGATGTTGAACGGTATTTCCGAGATGCTAAGGTAACTCAAATTTATGAAGGAACAAATGAAATTCAAAAAATCGTGATCGCAAGACATCTATAAACAATGATTGTATAGAACAATATTTGTAAGTTTGCACCAATCAAGGGGGAAAAGGATATGAATTTTAAACTAACAGAAGAACATGAAATGATTCGAAAAATGGTTCGTGATTTTGCCATAAATGAAGTTGGTCCGACTGCAGCAGAGCGGGATGAAGAAGAACGGTTTGATCGTGAAATTTTCGATAAAATGGGTGAACTTGGTTTAACCGGTATTCCATGGCCGGAAAAATATGGTGGTATCGGTAGTGACTTTTTAGCTTATGCAATCGCAGTAGAAGAATTATCCCGTGTCGATGCATCTGTAGGGGTTACGTTATCCGCCCATACTTCTCTGGCAGGATGGCCAGTATACAAATTTGGTACGGAAGAACAAAAGCAAAAATATTTACGACCAATGGCTGAAGGAAAATCAATTGGTGCTTATTGTTTAACCGAACCAGGGTCAGGCTCTGATGCTGGAAATATGAAAACTATCGCACGAAAAGAAGGCGATCATTACGTTTTAAATGGATCAAAAATTTTCATCACCAATGGTGGTGTAGCAGATATTTATATTGTTTTTGCTCTAACAAATCCAGAATTAAAGCATAAAGGAACAAGTGCTTTTATTGTCGAAAGTAGTTTCCCTGGATTTAAAGTCGGTAAAAAAGAAGAAAAGCTCGGCATTCGTTCCTCACCTACGACAGAAGTAATTTTCGAAGATTGTATCGTACCAGCTGAAAACTTACTCGGTGAGGAGGGAGATGGTTTTAAAATTGCAATGATGACCCTCGATGGCGGGCGTAACGGCATTGCTGCCCAAGCAGTTGGCATAGCCCAAGGAGCCCTCGATGCAGCAGTGTCTTACGCAAAAGAACGTGAACAGTTTGGTAAACCAATTATGAAAAATCAAGGTGTGTCTTTTAAGTTAGCGGATATGGCAACGAATATTGAAGCAGCGAGACTATTAACCTATCAAGCAGCTTGGCTAGAATCAGAAGGTCTGCCTTATGGAAAAGCATCGGCCATGGCTAAACTATTTGCAGGGGATACAGCGATGAAAACAACGATTGAAGCAGTTCAAGTATTTGGTGGCTACGGCTATACAAAAGAATACCCTGTTGAACGTTTTATGCGTGATGCAAAAATTACTCAGATTTATGAAGGAACACAAGAAATTCAACGTTTGGTTATTTCGAGAATGTTATAGATTGTAAGATTGCAATAAAGGACGAAAAGGTTCGATTCGCACAAAAAATGAAGAGATCGCACACAAAAATGGTTATTTCGCACAAAAAATGAGGAAATCGCACGTAAAGAAGGCTATTTCGCACAAAAAATATGGAAATCGCACAAAAAATAGGCTAGTTCGCACAAAAACGATGGTCTAACTCTTTTAAGCCACTTGAAAAAGCTCATTTTAAATTAAAAATGTACAAAATCTTGTCCTAAAGACTTAAAAATTTAGAACTATCGTAGGTAGTTTTTTCAGTGGCCTTTTGTCTGTCAACCTACCTAGGAATGTGAGGTGGTTATTTGTCCGAAAAACAAAAGGTTCATGCCAATGTAAAAGATGAAAAACTGATCCAATTACGTAGAGAACAAATTGTCAAAGGAGCTATTTCTCTATTTAAAGAAAAAGGATTTCACCGTACCACGACTAGAGAAATAGCTAAACTTGCTGGTTTTTCCATTGGTACCCTATACGAATATATCCGTTCAAAGGAAGATATTCTCTATTTAGTTTGTGATCAAATTTATGATGAAGTACAGGAAAAAATTCAAAACGTTCTCAACTTAAAACAAGTAACAACGGAAACAATCCGGTTAGGAATTGCTGCTTATTTCCGTATTATGGATGAAATGCAAGATGAAGTGCTTGTTTTATATCAAGAAGCGAAATCGTTATCAAAGGATGCACTTCCTTATGTTTTAAAAAAGGAATTAAAAATGGTAGCGTTATTTGAACAATTAATAAAAGAATACACACATTACATTGGAATTGAATTACAAGAACATCAAATTAAATTATTGGCCCACAATTTATTTGTACAAGGGCAAATGTGGGGATTCCGTCGTTGGGCATTACACAAGGAATATTCATTACAACAATATACGGAATTACAAACGGAATTTTTTATTCAAA
Source organism: Pallidibacillus thermolactis (assembly GCF_025660415.1). Lineage (NCBI taxonomy): Bacteria > Bacillati > Bacillota > Bacilli > Caryophanales > Bacillaceae > Pallidibacillus > Pallidibacillus thermolactis. The sequence continues at coordinate 17,938 of NZ_JAOUSE010000010.1, read as the reverse complement.
CACTTCAATCTTTTGCCATAGCGAATAAATGACCAATCTGTTCTGTTCGTACCTACGAAGTTAAGAAAAATATAATAGATAATTTTATTTTGCCAAAATAAAACAATTACCTAACGGATATTCAAAACGAATCCCTGCTTTAGAAAGTATGAGAAGGAGTGGTGAGGTTGAGTAAAGTTGTATATAAAGCAAAGCACCCAATCCGATTTGTCTCCGCATCCAGCCTCTTCGATGGTCATGATGCATCCATTAATATAATGCGCCGCATATTACAAGCTTCAGGTGCAGAAGTCATCCATCTGGGACATAACCGTTCAGTAGAAGAAATTGTTAATGCGGCCATTCAAGAGGATGTGCAAGGAATTGCGATTTCTTCTTACCAAGGCGGTCATATGGAATTTTTTAAATACATGTATGACCTTTTACAAGAAAAAGGTGCCGGCCATATTCGTATTTTTGGCGGCGGAGGCGGTGTCATTTTACCGAGGGAAAAAAGAGAACTAGAGGCATACGGAATTGCTGGGATTTTCTCACCAGAAGACGGTCGGAATCTTGGTCTTCAAGGTATGATTAATAAAATGCTAGAAGAATGTGATTTTTCTACAGTAACCGAGGATTTATCTGCCAAAATTGAACAGTTAAAGGAAGCTGATAGTTATACCGTTGCCAAATTTATCAGCCTTGCTGAACATTTAGTAGATAAACGTTCACAAGGAGTGCAAAAGGAACTAGCTACAACGGCAGAACAAACGCTAGAAAGGATCAAGCAAAGTGCAAAAAACATTCCAGTAGTTGGAATAACAGGAACAGGTGGTTCAGGTAAAAGTTCATTAACAGATGAACTTGTCAGACGTTTTGTAAACGAATTCCCAGATAAAAAGATTGCTATCTTATCGGTGGATCCAACAAAACAAAAAACGGGGGGCGCTCTGTTAGGTGATCGTATCCGCATGAACTCCATTTTCTCACCACGAGTATATATGCGTTCACTGGCAACGCGCAATTCAAGAAGTGAACTTTCACTTGCGATTAAAGATGCCCTTGCTGTTGTGAGAGCGGCGAACTACGATTTAATTATCGTTGAAACAAGCGGAATTGGCCAAGGGGATGCTGAAATTCGGGATATTAGTGATGTTGCTCTATATGTAATGACAAGTGAATTCGGGGCTGCTTCCCAATTAGAAAAAATCGACATGATAGACTTTGCGGATCTAATTGCCATTAATAAATTTGAGAAAAAAGGTTCAGAAGATGCAAAGCGGCTGGTTCAAAAACAATATCAACGCAGCCATGAATTATTTGATCGTGATTATTCCGAAATGCCGGTATATGGAACGATCGCAAGTCAATTTAATGATCCAGGAACAAACGCTCTATTTGCTGCTCTCATTGAACAATTAAATGAGAAATGCGATCTTGATTGGGAAACAAAATATTCAAAAGAAGAAGTTTCAGGTAAACGCGATGTTATCATACCGCCAAGCAGAAGTCATTATTTACGTGAAATAGTGGATACGGTAAGAAACTATCATAAAAAGGCGGAACAACAGGTTGAGTATGCTCGCAACTTATTCCAAATAGAAGGGGCTATTAATCTAGCAAAGGATAAAGGTGATAGCGGAGCCATCATCCACTCGTTAGAAGTGTTAAAATCTGAAGTGGAAGCAAAACTAACGGAGCAGTCAAAGAAAATTTTACAAAAATGGGAAGAGTTAAAGGAAAAATATAACCAAGATCAAATCGTTACAAAAGTTCGCGATAAAGAAATTGTTACAGAACTAAAAACGAAAAGTTTATCTGGTTTACTGATACCAAAAGTTGTTTTACCAAAATACAAAGATTATGGCGAAATTTTAAAATGGGTATATAAGGAAAATGTCCCTGGTTCTTTTCCGTTTACCGCTGGTGTATTCCCATTTAAGCGGAAAGGTGAAGATCCAAAGCGTCAATTTGCCGGTGAAGGAACACCAGAGCGGACGAATCGCCGTTTTCATTACTTATCAAAAGACGATCCTGCCAAACGTCTCAGTACAGCCTTTGATTCTGTAACATTGTATGGGGAAGATCCAGATTGGCGTCCAGATATTTTTGGGAAAGTTGGCGAAAGTGGTGTTAGCGTTTGTACACTGGATGATATGAAGAAACTATTTAAAGGATTTGACTTATGTCATCCATTAACATCGGTATCTATGACAATTAACGGTCCTGCACCGATCATTCTTGCAATGTTTATGAATACCGCTATTGACCAACAAGTGGAAATTCAAGAAAAAGAACTCGGTCGTCCACTGACAAAAGAAGAATATGAAAAAGTTAAGGCGTATACACTATCAACGGTGCGCGGTACGGTCCAAGCTGATATTTTAAAAGAAGACCAAGGCCAGAACACGTGTATTTTTTCAACAGAGTTTGCTTTACGAATGATGGGGGATATTCAACAATACTTTATTGACAACAATGTTCGTAATTATTACTCGGTTTCTATTTCTGGTTATCATATTGCAGAAGCAGGTGCCAACCCAATTACCCAACTGGCTTTTACACTAGCGAACGGTTTTACGTATGTAGAATATTATTTAAGTCGCGGCATGCATATTGATGATTTTGCACCAAACTTATCCTTCTTCTTCTCTAACGGCCTTGATCCAGAATATAGTGTCATTGGCCGGGTAGCACGACGTATTTGGGCAATTGTGATGAAGGAAAAATACGGTGCTAATGAGCGCAGTCAAAAACTTAAATACCATATTCAGACGTCAGGTCGTTCACTGCACGCTCAAGAAATTGACTTTAATGATATAAGGACAACACTACAGGCGTTAATGGCCATTTACGACAACTGTAACTCCTTGCATACGAACGCCTATGACGAAGCGATTACTACACCAACGGAAGAATCTGTACGTCGAGCAATGGCAATTCAAATGATTATTACTAAGGAATACGGTTTAGCGAAAAACGAAAATCCTTTACAAGGTTCCTTTATTATTGATGAATTAACAGATCTTGTTGAAGAGGCTGTTTTACAAGAATTTGAACGGATTAACGACCGCGGAGGTGTCCTTGGTGCAATGGAGCATCAGTATCAACGCGGAAAAATACAAGATGAATCGATGTACTATGAAATGAAAAAACATACAGGAGAGCTGCCAATCGTCGGAGTCAATACATTCTTAAATCCTAATCCTCCTTCTGAGGAAGAAATCGATAATATGGAAGTTGCACGGGCAACAAAAGAAGAAAAAGAAACTCAAATTCGTAACTTGAATGAATTTAAAGAAAAACATAAAGATAAAGTCGATGCTGCATTGAACAAATTAAAAGAGGTTGCCATTTCTGGCGGTAATATTTTTGAAGAATTAATGGAGACCGTAAAAGTAGCTAGCCTCGGTCAAATTACCAATGCCTTGTATGAAGTTGGCGGACAATATCGAAGAAATATTTAATACAAAGTGGGCACTGATCAATCGTTTGTTTGACAGTGTCCTATTCTTTCATTGTATCAAAAGGACAGTCATAATCGTCGTTATTTTGAAAAAGGTGTTTCGAAAAACATTTGATTATTTAACTTTATGATGTAAACTATATGTTGAATAATCTTTTGAGAATGGAAGGGCTAAATATGAACCAATCTTTTAAATTGGGAAGTGAATGTTTTTTGAAAAAAAACCTTCTAGGCGTAGGTATTTTTATAATCACAGTTTTCATTACAATTTTCTTTTATCAGAAACAACTCGGTGCTATTCCTTTATTATTACTTGCCGTTTTTTTAATTTACCAATCTGTGAAGACTTTAAAAAATAATAAATAGTTTCTATAAAGTTTATGTAGCATAAATGGAAAACTTTTGTTTATAATGAATAATATGTCATTTTTTCGGGTAAAAATGTTTTCGAATTAAGAATTCCTAGATATAATTAGAGAACAAAAGCTTTTGTTAAGATAGAAAGGACGTGCAAAAGTGAATTTTAGCGAATTGACGAAAGAAGAGTTGCATGAATTGTCTTTAATTGAAATTACATATTATATTTTAAGTGAAAAAAAACAACCAATGGCATTTAATGATTTAGTAGATGAAATCGCTGAATTGTTAGGTAGTACGAAAGAAGAGATTGTTGATAAAATTGCCCAATTTTACACGGACTTAAACATTGATGGACGGTTCTTAAATGTTGGAGGAAATACATGGGGTATAAAAGCTTGGTACTCCGTTGATCAATTCGAAGATGATATCGTACCAACTGTCAAACGGAAGAAGAAAAAAGCGAAAATCTTGGATGATGAGTTCGATGATGAATTTGATGAACTGGACGATGAAGATTTAGATCTATATGATGATGAATTAGATGATGAAAATCTTCTTGATGATGACCTTGAAGAGGATTTAGACGATGTCGACGATGAATTTGATGAAGAGGATGATCTTTTAATCGATGATGAATTTGATGATGAAGAATTAGATTTAGATGAAGACATCAATGAAGAAGATTAACGTTTGATTTGACTGAAAGCGAACGGAAGGAAAATCGTAGCTTGACATTTTATCATTAAATCGGTATTATCTTACTTGGGCTCAGTAAAATTGGATAACATGAATGAAAAATACAAAATCAGCTCCCTTACATTTGTAAGAGGAGTTTTTTTGTTTTTAAAAGGGGACGATGGATAACTGTTTCAAACAAATTTAACGTTATAACAGTGATCCTGTCCCCCTGTATCATTTTCATGTTTTTGTAAAAAATAAGATAAGTAATTATTAAGGAGAGGTTTTAACATGACAAAGTATGTATTTGTCACAGGAGGCGTAGTCTCTTCATTAGGAAAAGGGATTGTTGCAGCTTCTTTAGGACGTCTATTAAAAAATCGTGGTTTGCGAGTGACGATTCAAAAATTTGATCCATATATTAACGTGGACCCTGGAACGATGAGTCCTTATCAACATGGTGAAGTATTTGTAACCGATGATGGTGCAGAAACGGACTTAGACTTAGGTCACTACGAACGTTTTATTGATATTAACCTAAATAAATACTCCAATGTAACAACAGGAAAAATTTATTCCCGTGTGATAAAGAAAGAACGTCGTGGTGAATATTTAGGCGCGACCGTTCAAGTTATTCCTCATATCACGAATGAAATTAAAGAACATCTATTCCGCGCGGGTAAAGATACAAATGCTGATGTTGTTATTACGGAGATCGGTGGTACAGTTGGTGATATTGAATCCTTGCCATTTCTTGAAACAATCCGTCAAGTAAAAAGTGAGTTAGGTTCAGAAAATGTTATGTATATCCATTGTACCCTTGTCCCTTATATTAAAGCGGCAGGTGAAATGAAAACAAAACCAACTCAACACAGTGTAAAAGAATTACGCGAGTTAGGTATTCAACCGAATGTGATTGTAGTTCGGACAGAAATGCCAATGCCGCAAGAAATGAAAGATAAAATTGCCCTCTTTTGTGATATTGATGCGAATGCAGTTATTGAATCAAGGGATGCAGAAACCTTATACGATATTCCGCTAGCAATGCAAGAACAAGGATTAGATACCCTTGTATGTAATCACCTAAAACTCGTTACTCATGAACCGGATATGACGGAATGGGTAAATCTAGTAAATAAAGTAAAAAATCTATCAAAAACTGTAAAAATTGCCTTAGTGGGTAAATATGTTGAATTACAAGATGCCTACATATCTGTTGTTGAATCAATGAAGCACGCAGGCTATTGTTTTGATACAGATATTGATATCGATTGGATTAACGCAGAAAATGTAAATGATGAAAATGTTGCTGATTTGCTTCGAGATGCAGACGGCATTATCGTGCCAGGTGGTTTTGGTGATCGTGGTGTAGAAGGAAAAATTTCCGCGATCAAATTTGCTAGAGAAAACAAAGTTCCATTCCTAGGTATTTGTTTAGGAATGCAATTGGCATCGGTCGAATTTGCTCGTCATGTACTAGGTTTAGAAGATGCACATTCCAGTGAGTTAAAACCTGATACAAAAAATCCGATCATTACACTATTACCAGAACAAGAAGATGTAGAAGATATCGGGGGAACTTTACGCCTTGGGTTATACCCTTGTAAATTACAAGAAGGTACAAAAGCGTATGCAGCCTATGAAGATGTACTAATTTATGAACGTCATCGTCATCGTTATGAATTTAATAATTATTATCGTGAAATGATGGAGGCAAAAGGATTTGTCTTTTCTGGTATCAGCCCAGATGGCCGATTAGTAGAAATAGTTGAACTAAAAGACCATCCATGGTTTGTTGCTTCCCAGTTCCATCCAGAATTTAAATCAAGACCAACAAAGGCACATCCTTTATTTAGAGATTTCATTGGTGCTTCTTTAAAAAATAAAGAAAATAAATAAATGGTCTGCCACGAATATATTTGAAGATCTATTTAAACATAATAACGGGTAATTAATAGGGATTGGCTCTTCAACAAATAGAGTCAATCCCTTTATTTTAGATACTACTCATAATCCTCTACCATATCATCAATGATTAATTTCATATGATGATAAACATATAAAGTAGCAAGTAAGTATGGGAATCCTTTTCGTTCACCGGTCATTGTCGGCACAAGTCCTTTATCTAAATTCAGATCAACGAAAGCTTGGGCAATATCTTCAATAGGATTTTCCTGTTTCGGATCCTTGACCCCAATAACCATGAAGCCGACTTGCATTTCATGTAATGCCTGTGCAAGTTTTAAAACTTTCTCACTTTGTGCATTTTTGGTCACGATTAAAACCCGATCAGCTGTTGATAAACTCGGCAAGTTCTCCTCTGTCAACTGTTCGACTTTTGGAAAAGGATCTCTTCCGTATTTTGCTTGTAAATAAATCCCTTCTAATTCCTCTTCTGCATATATGTAAATGGAACCCTCGCCAACGATTGCTTGTGCTAATAGCCTTGCCCCATCTTCAATATCTAATTCCTGTTGATCAATTTTTTGTAAACGCCCAATTAATTGGGTAGTGAAAATTTTTTCCAAGTTAATCCACTCCTTCATCTATATTCTAGCAAAAAGACGTAGGGAACAAAATGGTACAGAATGTGACAAAAACATAAACACTTGAACGATCGTTTCAACTTAATTGTTCAAGCATAAGGAAAAAGTCATTTCGTTCATAAACTGTTGAAATCTAAAAAGGATTTAAGGTAACATTGTCGAAATTAGTATACGGTGGAAAAATAAAGAAAAGCGGAGTCTCTCCCTTTTTGTATTGAAAAAGTTAGTGTAGGCAGGAAAAAGGATTTGAAAAAATTTATTGAAACGGTTGAAGGGAGAATGAAGTGATGAGCAAAGGCAAAATATTAATTGTTGACGATCAGTTCGGGATACGGATTTTATTAAATGAAGTTTTTCAGTTGGAAGGGTATCAAACGTATCAAGCTGCCAATGGTCCAAAAGCGATTGAACTTGCGAAGACCCATAACCCTGACCTAGTTTTACTTGACATTAAAATTCCAGGTATGGACGGATTAGAAATTTTAAAAAAGCTGAAAGAGTTTAATCCGTCAATACAAGTGATTATCATGACGGCATACAGCGAACAAGACTTAATTAATGAAGCCCTTGAAACGGGTGCACTGACCTATTTTGCTAAACCTTTTGATATAAATGAAGTAAAAGAAGCAGTAAAAAATTATATCAATATTGAAACTTTATCTTAAAAGATTTATCTACACGAATATTATCTTTAGAATAAAAAGCATCATGTTGACTCACTCTAAACATGAAACAAAGCACTTTTAACCCGTTTTTCCCTCTCTTCTCAATGGGAGTCACCAGTCCCTTTGACAGAAAAAGAAATGGGTACTTCAGAGAAAATAGGAGGAGTCAACATGAAATTTTTTATTGATACGGCTAATCTGGACGAAATTAAAGAAGTCTATGAATATGGTTTTATCTCCGGTGTGACGACCAATCCCTCCCTTGTGGCTAAAGAGAAAGATGTTACTTTTGAACAACGGCTTAAGGAAATTTCGGAAATTGTAACTGGGTCCGTTAGTGCCGAAGTCATTGCAACTGATACGGAAGGTATGTTAAGAGAGGGAAGAGAATTAGCTGCTATTGCTCCAAACATAACGATAAAAGTTCCGATGACAAAGGATGGATTACGGGCTGTTGCAACCTTTGCGAAGGAAGGGATTAAAACAAATGTCACGCTTATTTTTTCTGCAGGACAAGCGTTGTTGGCAGCTCGAGCTGGAGCAACTTACGTATCTCCGTTTTTAGGACGCCTCGATGATATCGGACATAACGGTCTTGATTTAATTTCGGACATTGCTTCAATTTTTGCTGTCCATCAAATTGAAACGGAAATTATTGCTGCATCAATCCGCCACCCAATGCATGTTATTGAAGCAGCAGTAAGAGGTGCACATATCGCTACCTGTCCATACAAAGTTATACATCAATTATTTACCCATCCGTTAACCGATCAAGGTATTAAAAAATTTTTAGCTGACTGGAACAAACGATAGAGTAAACTCGAGGTCGCTCCGTTTTTGACTTTTTTTGCTTTCACCTTTTTTTATGGAAAAGATCTTTGATTCCTTAGCCATCTTCTTCCTCCTTCTCATAAATTCCAAATTTATTTATTGAAAGACTACCCCGAATAAATGAAATGGGTAATAAAACGCATGTAAACAAGCAAATTGCTAAAAAATGTAAAAATTGTTATAAGATTGTGTACAAACAACGAATTCGGTTGATAATAGAAAATGGATAAGTTGAACTACAGTGCAAGAAATGTTATAAACAAAATGAGTCTTAATTTTATGGATCTAGATTATGGCTAAAATATGAATATATACTCTTGGCAATACAAATGAATGCAATAAACGTTAAACATATCTTTTAATGCTGAAAAGGGGAGTCCAAATGGAAAAAATAAAAATTCGAGGCGGTCGTCCTTTAAAAGGGACTGTTAAAATCAGCGGGGCAAAAAATAGTGCCGTAGCTCTTATTCCTGCAAGTATTTTAGCAGAATCGCCAGTAACAATTGAAGGTTTACCGGAAATTTCTGACGTTGAAATCTTAAAAGATTTGCTAGAAGAAATTGGCGGACGTGTAACGTTGAATAATCATGAAATGACCATTGATCCAACAACGATGACATCTATGCCTCTTCCAAATGGGAAGGTAAAAAAGTTACGCGCATCTTATTATTTGATGGGAGCAATGCTTGGTCGTTTTAAAAAGGCCGTCATTGGTTTACCGGGTGGTTGTCACCTTGGACCGCGTCCCATTGATCAACATATAAAAGGTTTTGAAGCACTTGGTGCAGAAGTGACGAATGAACAAGGAGCCATTTATTTACGTGCAGAAGAACTAAGGGGAGCGCGTATATATTTAGATGTCGTTAGTGTCGGTGCCACAATCAACATTATGTTAGCTGCCGTTCGGGCAAAAGGGAAAACAATTATCGAAAATGCAGCAAAAGAACCAGAGATTATAGATGTGGCGACATTATTATCTAATATGGGTGCGAAAATTAAAGGTGCAGGAACCGATACGATTCGAATTGAAGGCGTTGAACATTTAAGTGGTTGTCGACATACGATTATCCCAGACCGAATTGAAGCTGGTACATATATGATATTAGCTGCAGCACAAGGTGATGGCGTATTAATTGATAATGTAATCCCTAATCATCTAGAATCACTCATTGCCAAGTTACAAGAAATGGGCGTATTTGTCGAAACATCTGCTGATCAAGTATTTATATCACGGGCAAGTCAATATAATCCGGTAGATGTGAAAACGTTAGTATACCCTGGTTTCCCTACAGACTTGCAACAACCAATGACAACCCTTTTAACAATGGCAGAAGGGACAAGCGTTGTTACGGATACTATCTATTCTGCACGGTTTAAACATATTGATGAATTGAGACGAATGAATGCCAACATTAAAGTGGAAGGTCGTTCTGCAATCATTACAGGTCCAGTTCCATTAGAAGGAGCAAAAGTAAAGGCAAGTGATTTACGGGCAGGTGCTTCTTTACTAATTGCTGGAGCAATGGCCAATGGTATAACGGAAATTACCGGTGTGGAACATATTGACCGAGGATATAGCCATGTTGTTGAGAAGCTACAAGGGATTGGTGTTGATATTTGGCGAGAAAAACTAACTGAACAGGAAATGAAACAAGTAGAACAATCATAAGGCAAGTTTTAGACGTACCCCAAGATAAAAATTCCAATGACTGAAAATCCGATGTTCGAGGATGGAAATATTGTGCTATAATGGTTTACGAATTATAACGTATAACTAATAGGCCAGGGGGAGCAAATATGGAGAGAAGTTTATCAATGGAACTAGTACGTGTAACTGAAGCCGCAGCATTAGCCTCTGCAAGATGGATGGGGAGAGGTATGAAAAATGAGGCGGATGATGCTGCAACTACAGCTATGCGGAACGTATTAAACACTGTTCCTATGAAAGGTACGGTCGTTATTGGTGAAGGGGAAATGGACGAAGCTCCAATGCTTTATATCGGTGAAAAGTTAGGAACTGGTGTAGGACCAGAAGTAGATATTGCCGTTGACCCTGTAGAAGGAACAAACATTGTTGCGTCAGGCGGTTGGAATGCATTAGCCGTACTTGCTATTGCTGATCGTGGTAATTTATTGCATGCACCAGATATGTACATGGATAAAATTGCTGTCGGACCTGAGGCGGTAGGTCAAATAGATATCAATGCACCGGTGATTGATAACTTAAGAGCTGTTGCCAAGGCAAAAAATAAAGACATTGAAGATGTTGTAGCAACCATTCTAAATCGACCACGCCATGAAAAAATAATACATGAAATACGAGAAGCAGGTGCACGAATTAAATTGATTAATGAAGGAGATGTGGCAGGAGCAATTAACACAGCCTTTGATCATACAGGTGTCGATATATTATTTGGAAGTGGTGGTGCTCCTGAAGGTGTTATTGCTGCCGTAGCTTTAAAATGTCTCGGCGGTGAACTCCAAGGTAAGTTGCTCCCACAATCCGATGAAGAAGTTGAACGTTGTAAGAAAATGGGCGTAGACTATACAAGAACATTGTTAATGGAAGATTTAGTAAAAGGTGACGATGCGATTTTTGCTGCATCTGGTATTACCGATGGCGAACTTTTAAAAGGTGTCCAATTTAAAGGGACTTATGGGACTACCCATTCTCTTGTTATGCGGGCGAAATCGGGTACCGTTCGCTTTATTGAAGGACAACATAGTCTGAAGAAAAAACCAAACCTTGTTATCAAATAATAAAAACGCAATGCATCCCCAATTATGTTCATTTTGTGAACATAATTGGGTGTTTTAACTCCGTATCACTTTTCACTACTGATTGGACTGACCAATATCAATATCTTTACTCTGTTTATTCATTATAAATTTACTCTTCTACTCTATTGAAGATTGTGTTAATATTATGTTGGACGTTTTCATGTAAGATAGAGAGAATTTAGATTATTAAAAATGTTAAAATATAGTGAGCTGCCTCAACAGCATCCTGTTAAAAAAGCTTCTATTATTATCCTTCTCTTTTGACAAACCCAGTTCGATCATACCCTTTGTAAAAATAAAAAAGTGTGGTGTATATAAATTTGGAAGATACAAATTTAACAATTGCTCAATTAGAAAATATGAAATTAAAGGAATTATATGAACTTGCAAAACAATATCAAGTTTCCTACTATAGCAAATTAACAAAAAAAGAATTAATATTTTCGATTTTAAAAGCACGGGCTGAAAATGAAGGATACTTCTTCATGGAAGGTGTCTTAGATATTATTCAGTCAGAAGGATTTGGATTTTTACGTCCGATTAACTATTCACCTAGCTCAGAGGATATTTATATATCAGCTTCACAAATTCGTCGTTTTGATTTAAGAAATGGTGATAAAGTCTCGGGAAAAGTTCGTCCACCAAAAGAAAACGAACGTTATTTCGGTCTTTTACATGTGGAAGCGGTTAACGGTGAAAACCCAGAGATTGCGAAAGAACGTGTCCATTTCCCAGCATTAACCCCTTTATATCCTGACCGTCAAATAAAATTAGAAACACATCCACATATCATTTCGACACGTATCATGGATTTAATTACGCCGGTTGGATTTGGACAACGGGGATTAATTGTTGCTCCTCCAAAGGCTGGTAAAACAACACTATTAAAACAAATAGCTAACAGTATCACGAAAAATCATCCAGAAGCAGAATTGATTGTTTTACTCATCGACGAACGTCCAGAAGAGGTGACAGACATTGAACGTTCGGTTGATGCTGAAGTGGTGAGCTCAACTTTTGATGAAGTACCAGAAAACCATATTAAAGTTGCTGAACTTGTTCTCGAACGTGCGATGCGTCTTGTTGAACATAAACGGGATGTTATCATTTTAATGGATAGCATTACAAGGCTAGCTCGTGCGTATAACTTAGTGATTCCACCAAGTGGAAGAACGTTATCAGGAGGAATTGATCCGGCTGCCTTCCACCGTCCAAAACGATTCTTTGGGGCGGCAAGAAATATTGAAGAAGGCGGTAGCTTAACTGTACTTGCAACAGCTTTAATTGATACAGGATCACGTATGGATGATGTGATTTATGAAGAATTTAAAGGTACAGGAAACATGGAACTACATCTTGATCGCAACTTGGCTGAACGTAGAATCTTCCCAGCCATTGATATTAGACGATCCAGTACCCGAAAAGAAGAACTATTATTGCCAAAATCTCACCTTGATATCCTATGGGCGTTGCGTAAATCATTGACTGACACGCCAGACTTTGTTGAGAAATTTTTAAGAAAACTGCAACAATCAAAAACAAATGATGAGTTTATTGATATGGTTACAAATGAACTAAAAAACAACGGTGTCCATAAAAGTCGTTAATGAAATGTGGACATGTTTCCGTAGATGTAAGATATGAAACTGTACTTGCAAATGTTTACTTGAAATTTTTGACAAATTTAAAGAAATATTGATTTTTAAAACTGACCTTGCTATAATTGACTCAGTGTTTTTTGAATAAAGACTTAAATTAACTCTGTTTCAGTATGATTCAGGGCAGAAGGAGTTGAAAAGGATGAAAGCAGGTATCCATCCAAATTACAAACGCGTTATGGTTAAATGTGCTTGCGGTAACGAATTTGAAAGTGGATCAGTTAAAGATGAAGTGCGTGTAGAAATTTGTTCTGAATGCCATCCATTCTATACTGGTCGTCAAAAATTCGCTAAAGCAGATGGACGTGTTGAACGCTTCAACAAAAAATACGGCATTAAGAACTAATTGCTTATTGAAGCAAAAACAATCTGTACTTTATATAAAAACAGGCAAGGAATGCTTAAGTCTTGCCTGTTTTTTTATGGCGAGAATCTACGATTAATTGTAAATATATTTTTATCATCGATTCACTATACTTTTATATTGGCCATAATAATAACATGAGTTTTAGTTGAAAAGGTTAATCAAGCGTATTAAAAAAACGCCGTTAGTATTAAACGCTTGGTTCATGAAATTTTAACAAACGTTGATACAAATACGATTTTGATCAATTGTTCGATTGGATACTGGTTCGTGAAAAATCGTTTTACATATCTTATAATAAATGTTGTGAAAATTTAATTATGAAAAAAATAGTTTTCGTGATTGCACGTATCGTTTATGATAGAGTATGGAACAAATAATAGTACAGTCAAATCGTCGTTGAAAAACAACTTGTATAATATAGAGAAGAATTTTTCTTATTGGAAGGAAGGGCGTCCATGTATGTAATGAAGCAATCTGGTTGGATTGAGGTTATTTGCGGCAGTATGTTTTCTGGTAAGTCTGAGGAACTCATTCGTCGAGTACGCCGCTGTCATTTTGCTAAACAAAAAGTAGCTGTTTTTAAACCGAAAATCGATGACCGATACAGTACGGTTGAAGTTGTTTCTCATAATGGTGAATCCATTAAAGCGACTCCCATTGCAAATGCGAGTGAAATATATAACCATATCACCGAAGAAACAGACGTGATTGCCATTGATGAAGTACAATTTTTTGAAAAAGAGATTATAGAGATTACACAGAATTTAGCAAATAGTGGCTTTCGTGTCATTACAGCAGGTCTTGACCAAGATTTCCGTGGCGAACCTTTTGGCCCGATCCCAGTACTTTTATCAATTGCAGAACAGATTACAAAGCTACAAGCTGTTTGTACAGTCTGTGGTTCTCCAGCCTCCAGAACCCAACGTTTAATAAATGGTAAACCTGCTTCTTATTATGATCCTGTCATTATGGTTGGTGCCAGTGAAAGTTACGAACCTCGTTGTCGTCATCATCATTATGTACCAGACCATCCAAATGAAGATAAAATGAATCAACGAAAAGTGATAAAATCAGTGGAATAATGTTTAAATGATCGAATAAAGAGGTGAACAACATTGTCAATGTTTGATCGACTACAAGCAGTAGAGGAACGATATGAACAATTAAATGAATTGCTCAGTGATCCGGATGTTGTGAGTGATCCTAAAAAATTACGAGAATATTCAAAAGAGCAATCCGATATTCAAGAAACGGTAGAAACTTATCGTGAATATAAAACGATCTCAGAACAGTTAAAAGATGCTAAATCTATGTTAGACGAAAAATTGGACGCGGAAATGCGTGAAATGGTGAAAGAAGAAATTCATGAGTTAGAACCGAAACTTGAAGAGCTTGAAGAAAAATTGAAACTACTACTTGTTCCAAAAGATCCGAATGATGATAAGAACGTTATTATGGAAATCCGTGGTGCTGCTGGTGGGGATGAAGCTGCTTTATTCGCCGGCGATTTATACCGTATGTATACAAAATATGCGGAATCTCAAGGCTGGAAAATTGATGTCATTGAGTCAAATCAAACTGGCATTGGCGGCTACAAAGAAATCATTTTTATGATTAATGGTCATGGTGCGTATTCAAAATTGAAATATGAAAATGGTGCTCACCGTGTGCAACGAGTACCAACGACAGAATCTGGCGGTCGTATTCATACATCTACAGCAACCGTTGCAGTATTGCCTGAAATGGAAGATGTTGATGTAGAAATTAATGAAAGTGATATCCGTATTGATACGTATGCAGCAAGTGGTGCTGGTGGACAGCACGTAAACACGACAATGTCTGCTGTGCGACTTACCCATATCCCAACAGGTATTGTCGTAACATGTCAAGATGAACGTTCTCAAATTAAAAACCGTGAAAAGGCACTTAAAGTATTACGGGCACGGATTTATGATATGTATCAACAACAAGCACAAGCGGAGTATGATGCTAACCGAAAATCTGCCGTTGGTACAGGTGATCGTTCTGAACGTATTCGTACGTATAACTTCCCGCAAAACCGCGTAACAGACCATCGCATCGGCTTAACTATTCAAAAACTCGACCAAATTTTAGAAGGAAAGCTTGATGAGATTATTGACGCGCTTGTTGTGAATGAGCAGGCAGCTAAATTAGAAAATGAAGGATTATAAAATGAAACAAGTATACGAAGCTCTCCAGTGGGCTTCGTCTTTTTTAAAGAAACATGGTCGAGAAGAAAATGTGGCATACATTGCGATGGGGTATGTTATGGGAATGGATCGAGCACAACTGTTGGCCCATCTTCGAAAAGAAATTTCAAGTGATGAGTGGCGATCTTTTAAGAATTTAATTTTAAAACATGCCAATGGGGAGCCAATTCAATATTTAATCGGTTATGAGGTATTTTATGGTCGGAAGTTTCTAGTTAATCCGAATGTTTTAATCCCTCGTCCAGAAACAGAAGAATTAGTGTACGGTATACTAGAACGAGTGAAAAAACGGTTTAACGTTGCATACAAGAAGGAACATGTTGAGGTAGAAGAAAGTAGGCCATATTTAGACTGTGTCGATATCGGTACGGGCAGCGGTGCTATTGCGATCACATTAAAATTAGAGATGCCAGAGTTACAAGTAACAGCAACAGACATTTCGAAAGGTGCACTCACGGTTGCATGGGATAATGCAAAACGTCTAGGAGCTGAAATTCATTTTGTAGAAGGTGACTTATTAACGCCGTTTATTGGTAAAAAACGTTTTGATGTGATCGTATCTAATCCGCCGTATATTCCGTTAACAGATCGAAAAGATTTATCTGAAGTTGTGAAGGATCACGAACCTGCATCGGCTTTATTTGGTGGCCTTGATGGTTTAGAACTATACAGAAAAATGATACGTCAACTACCGAAAGTGATGAAGCAGCAGGCTTTAATTGGCTTTGAAATTGGAGTCGGACAAGGTAACGACGTAGCTAACCTACTGAAAGAACAATTTCCCCTTGCAGATATTGAAGTCGTTCAGGATATTAACGGGAAAGAACGAATGGTTTTTGCGTTTGTAGAGTAAGGCTAAGATGGGCAATTATTTTGTCTTAGATTGGCCAGGGATAGAATAGAGATAGGCCAAAAGTAAATTGTTGATTGAACAAAGATGATAAGGAAGCTTAATTTGTCTTAAGTTTCTCCTGAACTAGTTTGTCCTAATGAAGTGGTGAAATGTCTTCGAGAATGGCGAGCGAGGACAAAATGGAGGAAATTGAGCAAAAATGTCTTCAAAAATAGTCATGGTAGATAAACTTTAAAGTTGTCAAATCACAAAATCCCTTTGATCAAAGCGAGTTGTATTCAGTTGATGAAACGATCCTGAGAGAACAACTATGGAAAATTATACTAATGCTATTTTTTCAAATGTACTTATTTAAAGAGGAAAACAGGTTAAGTCATATAAATTCCCTAAAATATGTATCTCCTATACAAAAATAAAAGCTAACAAGGTCTATAAAATGCTTGTTAGCTTTTTCTTATATTTTAACCAAGAAACTAGAGTGCAACTTTGCCTTCCCTGGTCACCCCAAAATTCCATCAAACATCGAACCTATAAAAGCAACGATTTTTTGAAATAATTCGACGATGAAAAACTTTTTTTCCACTTCTTTCTCTTCGTGAACAACAATCTCTTTGATTTCTGGTTGTGCATCTGTCTCGTTATCCGGTTGACCATTTACATCTATTGCCTCAATCTCATCATTTTCCGAACGCTTTTCTGCCTTCGCTATTTCACTATCTACGCTAGCTTCTTCCTCAACCCCTTCGCTTACTGCTGTTCCACTAGAAAAATCAAGAAAACATAATGGAGGGAAAAGAACACACCACCAGTTGGCACCTTTACCTTCACCAATTGTAATTAAAACTGCCTCATATGTTCCAGCAGGATATAACAAATTTCCATATAACTTCGTAGGAAATGCAACTTCACTAAACTCTATATCTATGGTTTGGTTTATACCTTCTTCTTCTAAAACTTCATAAGCAATTTCTTGTAATTCATCTAAGTTCTCAACAATAATGGTTCGCGCATCTTCTAAATTTGTTAGATCACTTACCCATTCCGTTATTTGTTCGTTTACTCTGTCACGGACCATCCTTTTAATCTCTTGATCTGTTTCAGAATTGCTATTGGCTAAAATTCGTAAACGAATGGCATTGTTGGGGATAATTTGAATATCACCGTTTTCTGTGGCAGCCCAACTTTTTGGTATATATAAACTTAAAATACTAGCAAAAGTAAGTAATATAAAGAAAAATGCAATGGCATGGGTTAGTCTCTTTCTCATGTAATCCTCTCCCTTCTGTCAAACAGTCTTAACCAAATCTAGCAATCTTATACATCAGAAATTTAAATTTTAATTTGGGAGAGAATGGATGAACATAAAAAGCCTCATACATAATAATGATGAATAAGTCAATGTATGAGTAAAATTATTGTGGGCAAAATTTAACCCCCTCATTTGTTGAGGGAACGTTAGAACGCTCAACAAATGAGGGGGCCACCAAGCGAAAGCGCGGTAGTTAATAAGCAAATAACATGAA